>CAMYIQ010000225.1 GCA_947258465.1 uncultured Erythrobacter sp. | reverse complement strand
TCCCGTTGCCGTCCCACACTCTTGGCCAGCATCGGCTTAAAATACTGCCACGTATAGATCCCCGCCACCTCCTCCGGCCCCGGCCTTACGCCGGGGCAGGGTCGTTCCGGGTCGCGCGTTCCAATAGCGGCTTGAGGTATTGACCCGTGTAGCTGTCCTCCACGGTTGCGACGTGTTCCGGAACGCCCTGCGCGACGATCTCGCCGCCGCGGACACCACCGCCCGGGCCCAAGTCGAGGATGTGGTCGGCCCCCGGATCAAGTCCGGGGCAGGCTAACCTCTGATTACATTCACTCGGCAGCTTCTTTCGCTCGGGCCAGCATGGGTTGGAGATAACGGCCCGTATAGCTCGCGGAGACTGCGGCTACCTCTTCCGGTGTGCCTTGGGCGACCACTTCGCCACCTCTCACGCCTCCTCCCGGTCCGAGATCAAGAATGTAATCAGAGGTTTTGATCACATCGAGATTGTGCTCGATCACCACAACGCTGTTCCCCTGCTCCACCAGCCGGTGCAGCACTTCGAGGAGCTTCCTCACATCCTCGAAATGGAGGCCCGTGGTCGGCTCGTCGAGGATGTAGAGCGTCTGGCCGGTGCTGCGCTTGCTGAGTTCCTTGGCCAGCTTCACGCGCTGCGCCTCGCCGCCTGACAGCGTGGTCGCCTGCTGGCCGACCTTGACGTAGCCCAGCCCGACCTCGTTCAGCATGTGCATTTTGTCGCGGATCGGGGGGACGGCCTTGAAGAAACCTTCCGCATCCTCGATCGTCATGTCGAGCACGTCGGCGATGGAGTGGCCCTTGAACTTCACCTCCAGCGTTTCGCGGTTGTAGCGCTTGCCGCCGCATTCCTCGCAGGTGACGTAGACGTCGGGCAGGAAGTGCATTTCGATCTTGATCAACCCGTCGCCCTGGCACGCCTCGCAGCGGCCGCCCTTGACGTTGAAGCTGAAGCGGCCGGGCTTGTAGCCGCGCGCCTGCGCTTCGGGGAGGCCGGCGAACCAGTCGCGGATCTGGGTGAAGGCACCGGTGTAGGTCGCCGGGTTGGAGCGCGGGGTGCGGCCGATGGGCGACTGGTCGATCTCGATCACCTTGTCGCAATATTCGAGGCCGGTGACCTTGTCGTGCGCGCCCGCCACCACGCGCGCGCCGTTGAGCTGCCTCGCAGCGGAGGCGTAGAGCGTGTCGATGGTGAAGGACGACTTGCCGCTGCCCGAAACGCCGGTGATGCAGGTGAAGGTGCCGAGCGGGATACTGGCAGTGACGTCCTGCAAATTGTTCGCCCGCGCGCCGTGGACGGTGAGCTTGTGGCCGTTGCCCTTGCGGCGCTCTGTCGGGACGGCGATTTCGCGGCGGCCGGTCAGGTAATCGGCGGTAAGCGATTTCTTGCTCCGCAGCACTTGCTTGAGCGTGCCCTGCGCCACGACTTCGCCGCCATGCACGCCCGCGCCGGGGCCGAGATCGACCACATGGTCGGCGGTGCGGATCGCATCCTCGTCATGCTCGACCACGATCACCGTATTGCCGAGATCGCGCAGGCGTTTCAGCGTTTCGAGCAGCCGGTCGTTATCGCGCTGGTGGAGGCCGATGCTGGGTTCGTCGAGCACGTAGAGCACGCCCGACAGCCCGCTGCCGATCTGCGATGCGAGACGAATGCGCTGGCTTTCCCCTCCGCTCAGTGTGCCGCTGGTACGGTCGAGGTTGAGATAGTCGAGCCCGACATTGTCGAGGAAGCCAAGCCGCTCGTTGATTTCCTTGAGGATCGCCTTGGCGATCTGCTGCTGCGTGTCGGTGAGCTTGTCGGGCAGCGCAAGAAACCAGTCCTTCGCATCGGCGACGCTCATCTTGGTCGGCGTGGCGATGTCGGTCCCTGCGATTTTCACCGCCAGCGCTTTCTCGTTGAGGCGCTTGCCCTTGCAGGTCTCGCATGGCTGTGCGGTTTGGAATTTCGACAGCTCCTCGCGCATCCAGGCGCTTTCGGTCTGCAGCAGGCGGCGGTTGAGATTGCCGATCACGCCTTCGAACGGCTTTTTCACCGTATATTGCTTGCGCCCGTCCTTGAAGGTGAGCGGGATGGCGCGGCCCTTGGTGCCATGGAGAATGATGTCGCGGATCTCGCGATCGAAATCCTCCCACGGCGTGGTGAGATCGAACTCGTATTCCTTCGCCAGGCTGGCGAGCACCTGCATGTAATAGGGCGATGGCGGGTTGCTTTTCGCCCACGGCACCACCGCGCCTTTCTTCAAGGATAGCGCCTCGTTCGGCACGACCAGTTGCGGGTCGAACAACTGCTTCTCGCCGATCCCGTCGCAGGTCGGGCAGGCCCCCTGCGGCGCGTTGAAGGAGAACAGGCGCGGCTCGACCTCCTCGATGGTGAAGCCGGATACCGGGCAGGAGAACCGCTCGGAAAAAACGATGCGGTTGGCGGGAATGCCTGCACCTTTCATTTTGCCGCCCTCCTGCGCCCCCGCGGAGGCGGGGGCCTCAGTCGGTTGCGCGCCATCGCCCGAGGTTCCCGCCTTCGCGGGAACTCGGTCGAGGTCCGCCAGATCGACATAAGCGAGGCCGTCGGCCAGCTTGAGAGCGGTTTCGAAACTGTCGGCAAGGCGCGTTTCGAGGCCCTCCTTCACCGCCAGCCGGTCGACCACCACCTCGATATCGTGCTTGAACTTCTTGTCGAGCGCGGGCGCATCCTCGATCCCGTACATCTCGCCGTCGATGCGCACGCGGGTGAACCCGGCCTTCTGCCACTCGGCCAGTTCCTTGCGGTATTCGCCCTTGCGCCCACGCACCACGGGGGCGAGCAGGTAGAGCCGCGTGCCTTCGGGCAGCGCCATCACCCGGTCGACCATGTTGGAGACGGTTTGCGCTTCGATAGGCAGGCCGGTTGCGGGCGAATAGGGCACCCCCACCCGCGCCCACAGCAGGCGCATGTAATCGTAGATCTCGGTCACCGTCGCCACGGTCGAGCGCGGATTGCGGCTGGTGGTCTTCTGCTCGATGCTGATGGCGGGGCTGAGTCCGTCGATGTGCTCGACATCGGGTTTCTGCATCATTTCGAGGAACTGGCGCGCATAGGCGCTCAGGCTCTCGACATAGCGCCGCTGCCCTTCGGCATAGATCGTGTCGAACGCCAGGCTCGACTTGCCCGAGCCCGACAGCCCGGTAATCACGATCAGGCTGTCCCGCGGCAAGTCGATATCGACGCCCTTGAGATTATGCTCCCGCGCGCCGCGGACGGAAATTTTGGTGAGTGCCATGGGTGGCGTATGTTCCTGTTGTGTTCGACCAAGTCAAGGGCGGTCCGTTTAGGGAGCGCATCACGGCCATCGGGGTTCCAGCAATGCGAATGGCGGGATGCCGGATATAGGAAGCGCCGACGCAGTTCCAATCGCTGCGCTGAACAGCGCCGCGCGGCGGAGCGCGATCGGGCTATCGGCGGCGGATTGTCGAATAACCGCACCCATGGCATAGAACGAATGCTGCTTCGTCAAGAGTCGAGACACCCGGTGGCCAATAAATACGGCCTATTCGCCAGCCATGCGCTTCGTTTGTCGGCGCGGCGCAGCGATGAGCGGGAAGATCGACTGCTCGAATACACGATTGCTCCTGGCTTCAGGCCAGCCGCTTCGTGTCTGCACGTCGATCGAGCCGCGAGCACATGAGATGGGGGAATTGATGGACGATAATCAACCGCAGGATCGACCGCAAAAAGAGATGGCCGCTCAGGCCCAAAGCGACCCCGGCCCTGAGAATGGCAAGAAACGCGACTGGCGCACGAGCGACATTCATTTGGGTGAACGATGGGACATCGCCCGCTTTCACCCCAATGCCACGAAGGACAATCCTGCAGCCGATGGCGAAGACCCGTTCCTGTGGGATATTTATTTCGGTGCCAAATATCTGGAACGGGAAGAGCCCGCCCCCGTGAACGAGCAGGAACTGGCTTTCAAAAGCAAGATCGAACAGACGCTGGGCGTGCTCAAGGCGATTTACCGCCCCGCCCCTGCGACCGAGAGCGGGGAGAGCAAATGGGTTCACCTCGGCAAAAGGCTACGCCGGATGATCATCGGCGCGCAGGCCGATCACCACACCGACGCCTGGGAAAAAGAGTGTGAGGTCAGATTCAAGGAGGCCTTCGACCGGCTGTTCAGTCTGACCACACTCGCATTCACGGTGAAGAACGTCGATCTGCGGGCCGCCGACGGTGCGCTGGAAGTGCTGCGCGATGAAACCTTGATGCGTGAAGGGAGCCGGATCAAGAACCATTACATGTTCAAGCTCGGCGCGCCCGCATTCGGCGCTGCGGTCGGCTTCGTTCTCCTGTATCTGCTCTACGACAAATCCCCGGGCTTCTTCGCCGCGCTGTGCGGCGGCTATGGTGACCGGCTCGGCTGGATATGCGCGCAGCCCAGCGGAGCACGCGAATATGTCGCCCTGTTTCCTTCCGAAGCTTATCGGTTTCGCGCCATGTTCCTGCTGCTGGCCGGTTGCATGATCGGAACCTGGCTGTCGTTCGCCGCGCGCAAGGTGACGCTGGCCTTTACCGATCTGGCCGAGCTGGAGGGAGATCGGCTGGCCCCACGAATGCGCCTGCTTTTCACCGGATCGCTGGCCGTGGTTTTCTCGCTGTTCTTTATCACCGGCGTGGTCGAATTCCGCTTCAGTTCGATGAGCACGGGCCAGATCATGCAGAGCGGCACGGTCGCCCTTTTGATCGGGTTGATCTTCGGCCTGCTGGAACAGAGCCTGCCTGCTGCAGTCATGGATCGGGCGCGCGGGGTGTTCGAAACCGGCAAGGCGAAAACCACGCCTTAGAAGCGAGAGCCATTCCCCGCCCTCCCTCCCCCCGGATCGGGGCAGCCGCGCCTACCTACACGATCGATGAGCGATCGAGCGGGCGCACATACCGTCGCTTGCCGATGGTTCTGTGTGGTTCGCCGAGTTCGCATGCCGCCGCCGACGCGAGCGTGCTAGCGCATGCCATCATTACAATTCAGGGGACTTTTCATGCCACGTATCCATTCGCTCGCCGGCACGGCGGCAGTCTCGGCGCTTGCGCTGGGCCTTGTGCTTTCCGCGCCCGCCTTCGCTGACGAAAACGCCGAAACCGAAACCACCATTGTCGTCACGGGTTCGGCCAAGATCGGCGAATACGGCCTCGACCTTACCGCCCGCGACCTCACTGCCGATCCGGGCGACGATTTCGAACGCTACGCATCCGGTGCCTGGATCGACCGTACCGAGATCCCTGCGGATCGCCCCTCTGTCGGCTCGTTCTACAATCTGCGCGAAGACGTGACCGAACAGGTCAACGGTCTTATCACCGAAGCGCCGGCGGGCACGCAATATGGCGCGCTCTATGCCAGTTTCATGAACGAGGAAGCGATCGAGAAGGTCGGCATCGCCCCGCTCAAGCGCGAGCTGGCGCGGGTCGATGCGCTTTCCGACAAGAGCGCATTCGCCCGCTATATGGGCGCGACCTACGCAAAATTCGGCGGCACGCTGTTCGGCGCTGGACCCTACGCCGATCCCGACGATCCCACGACCAACGCGCTATGGATGTTCTCAGGCGGCCTCGGCCTTCCGGAAAAGGACTATTACTTCAATCCGAAGTTCGATGAGAAGCGCCTCGCCTATTACGAATATCTGGTGCGCACCTTCCGCAATATCGGCGAGAAGGACCCCCGCAGCGCGGCCAGCCGCGTGATGACTTTCGAAACCTATGTCGCCGAACTCAACTGGGACGTCGAGCAGACCCGCCAGATCGAGAAAATCAACAACCCAATGTCGAGCGCCGAACTGGTCGCCTATGCGCCGGGTGTCGACTGGGCGGCGTTCTTCGACGGGCACAACATCCCGCCGCAGGACCGCATCATCGTGACCGACAATACGGCGGTAAAAGCGATCGCGGAGCTTTTCGCCAGCACCGATCTGGAAACGCTCAAGCTGTGGCAGAAAGCGCGCGTGACGCACCAGGCCTCGCCCTATCTCAACAAGAAGATGGTCGAGAGCCGGTTTCGGTACACCAGCGCCCTGAACGGCACCAGCGAGCAGCGCGCGCGCTGGAAACGCGCGGTCGATACGATCGATGGCTCGCTCGGCGAGCTTGTGGGTGAGGCCTATGTCGAGGAATATTTCCCCAAGATCGCAAAGACGCGGATGGACGAGCTGGTCAAGAACCTGAAGCTGGCCATGGGCGACCGCATCCGTGAAAACGACTGGATGACTCCGGAAACCAAGCAGGCCGCGCTCGAAAAGCTGGCGCGGATGGATGTGATGGTCGGTTATCCCGAGGAATTCCGCGATTATTCGCAATTGCCCATGTCGCCCGACGACCTGTTCGGCAATATGGTCCGCGCGACCCGGTTCAACGCGGATTACCAGATGAGCGATCTGGGCAAGCCGGTCGACCGCAGCAAATGGGCCATGAACCCCCAGACCGTGAATGCCTATAATGGCGGGCTGGAAAACAAGATGGTCTTCCCGGCCGGTATCCTTCAGCCGCCTTTCTTCGATGCCTGGGCCGATCCCGCGGTCAATTACGGGGCCATCGGAGTGGTGATCGGCCACGAAATCAGCCACGGCTTCGACGATCAGGGCCGCAAGATCGACGCCGACGGTGCGATCAAGGACTGGTGGACCGCCCAGGACGCGGAGCGGTTCAATGCCGAGGCCAAGAAGTTCGGCGAGCAATATGCCGCCTTCGAAGTCGTGCCCGGCAGCTTCATCAATCCGGACCTGACCATGGGCGAGAACATCGCCGATCTGGCCGGCGTGCTGGTGGCTTACGATGCCTACAAGAAATCGCTGAACGGCGAAGAGGCCCCGGTGATCGGCGGTCTGACCGGCGACCAGCGCTTCTTCCTAGCTTATGCGCAGGTGTGGCGGGCGAAGGCGCGCGAGGATTCCTTGCGCAATCAGGTCGCGACCGACCCGCACAGCCCGGCGCGCTATCGCACGATCGCGCCGCTGCGCAATGTCGATGCGTGGTACGATGCGTTCGGCATCGGCCCCGAGGATGAGATGTATATCGCGTCCGAGGATCGCGTGCGCATCTGGTAACCGATCGGGCGGCGCGTGGACTCGTCCCCGCGCGCCGCTACCGGGCCTTCGGTTCAATCATGTTGGCGGTTCGCAAGTGGCGGGAACAACCGGCCCCGGACTGCGCACCGTTTACCCCGAAAAAGGCAATTGGCCTGACCGGTGGTGTGCCGGATTCGGGCAATTGGCCGCCCGACCGTTGCTGCGCAGCGACGAATTGGGGACCAATGCGGCTCCGCGAACCGTTTCATAGGCAAGACGGACACCACGCCAAAGCGCATGAAATCGCATGTGCCCGGTCGCAATGCAGGTGTCGCAACACGCTGATACTATGAAAGGAGCCTCTCCCCATGGACAAGGACACCGCGCACCATACGGACGAGTCCGCCGGAACAACGCTATCTCAGGGGCAATCGCCCGAGGCACGACCGTCTCCGTCGCACCGCGCGCAGAACGACGCCAAACTCAAGGCGATCCTCGACGATCTCAACCGTCCACTCGACGATGTCGATTGGGCGCATACCACCTTGCGCGGCAAGAAGGGCGAAAAGCCGGAGAGTTTTCTGAAACGCCGCCGCCGCGAGCGCCAGCATCGCCGCGACTTGCGCCAGGCGCGCCAAGCTGCCGCACGGGCCTTCGATGTGAGACCCAGAATGTCCACCCGCAAGCGCGCCACGCTTATGCTGGGTGCAGGCGCGCTGGGGCTGACCGCATTCACCGGACCGCCCAAGGCGCGTAAAGCCGTGGACACTTCCAACGCCATCGAGATGCTTCACGATGCACGCAGCGCGCGCCAACCCGCCCCGTTCATCAAGGCGAGCGACACGTTCAAGCAGGCCCTGATTGAAGAAGAGGGCGTGCGATTTACCGTCTATCGCGATGTCGCAGGCTATCCGACCGTCGGCGTCGGCCATCTGGTCGAACCCGAGGACGGATTGCGGGTCGGCGACCGGATCGACGAGCGACAGGTTCTGGCATTCCTCGAAGCCGACCTCGCCGAAGCCGAACAGGGGGTCCGCCAACTGGTCGGCGACCTGCCGCTCTACCAGCACGAGTTCGATGCCCTGCTCGATCTGGTTTACAATGTCGGTATCGGCAATGTATCGCCGGACAAGAGCCCCCGCCTCAATGCCGCCATCGATGCGGGCGATTACGAGCGTATCGCGGCCGAACTCGATTATACCCATGCGGGGGGCAAATTCGCCAAGGGGCTGCAATATCGCAGCGAACGCCGTGCCAAGATATTCATGGACGCGTCCTACGACGATCCGCGCGAAGTCGCCGGGCGGAATTCCGCCTAAGATCACGGCCTTGGCTTACCTTGCCTTTACCATCGGCGTGGTAGTGTTTCCTTCGCAAAAGCAACAGGCGCGGGACCATAGTGGCGGTAGGGAAAGACGAGTATGACGAGGATTGGCGCATGGAGCGTCTGCGTCTTCTCGTCCATTCGACCGCCGAGACCGAGCGCCGGACCCTGCCCGCCAATATCGCCGGAACGCTGCTGGTCATCGGCGCCGCCCAATCGCTGCCCAACGCCGCCGATTTCTACATTCCCATGCTGCTCCGCTTTCTCGCCCTGTTCGCGACGGCGCTGCTCTACGGAAGGATCCGCCGACGGTTGGAGGCAAAGGCGAACACGCTGGTCCCGATGCGGATGGCCTCGGTCGTGGCGGCTTTCGGCGGAGCGAGTTGGGCGAGCATAGTCCTTCCCATATTCCTCGATCCCTATCTGCATCCGGCATCCTATATCGTGACGGCGGGGGTGTTCATCAGCGTTGCGCTGGTCATCACCAGCACTTCGGCGATCAAACATATCGCGATCCCCTATACGATCGGCTTCATGGCGACCTTCCTCGGCGCCCTCGCCTTTATACCGCTGGAAACCGCGCTCTGGCTGGCGGGCGGCCTGTTTTTCCTCATGGGCGGGATCGTCATCTTCAGCATCGGAAGCGGGCGCCAGCGGCTGGAATCGGCAAATACATGGGTTCACAACCGGCGGCTGACCGAGGATCTCGAGGAAGCGCTGGCACGGGCGGAATTTCTCGCCATACGCGATCCGCTGACGGGGCTTTATAACCGGCGCGCCTTGTTCGAGGACCGGATATACGAAAATGCGCCGCGCAACCGCTATCACGTGCTGATCGTCGATCTGGATCACTTCAAGCAGGTCAATGACCGGTTCGGTCACGACACGGGCGACCGCGTTCTGGTCGGCGTGGCGACCGCCATTCGCGATGTTCTCCGCAGCCTTCCCGGGGAAGGACATCTCGCCGCGCGTCTGGGTGGCGAGGAATTCGCCGTATTCCTCGCCATCGCCGACGATACGGAAGCCGATCGCGCCGCCGAATGTCTGCGCGCGGCGACACATCGTGTTGCCGCCAGGTTCGGGCTCCCGCCCGGCGTCGGCACGGCATCGATCGGGATTTCTTCGATGCCACGCGGAGAACATGTCAGCAAAGCCTTGCAGCGCGCCGACAATGCGCTCTACGAGGCCAAGAAAAGCGGCCGCAACCGCGTCAGACGACAGGTCGCCTGAACCCTATCCATACGCCGATCGAGCGGCGCTGCCCATTTATGTCCCATCGTCTTTTCGTCGGTATCCGCCCTCCTTCGGCAATCCGCGACGCGTTGATCGACCTGATGGAAGGCATCGACGACGCGCGCTGGCAAGACGAGAACCAACTGCATCTGACGCTTCGCTTCATCGGCGAAGTGGACACTCACCGGGCCGACGATCTGGCCGAACGGCTGCGCATGGGCATCGGCCCCGATTTCGCACTGACACTTCGCGGGGTCGGCGTTTTCGAAAAGAAGGGCCATGTGCACACGCTGTGGGCCGGAATCGAAAAAACGCCCGAACTACACAGCCTGCAACGGCGCATCGAACGGATCTGCATCGCCGCGGGTCTGGAACCCGAACACCGTAAATATCACCCCCACATCACCCTCGCGCGATGCAATCTGGCAACCGGCCCTCTCGAACCGTTTCTCGCCAGAAATGCCGGGTTGCGCCTTGGCCCGTGGAAGGCCGAGGCCTATATTCTGTACGAAGCTTTTCTGCGGCCCGAAGGTTCCGTTTACGAACCGGTCGTCCGCTATCCACTCGAACCAGGCCCATGAAGATCGTAGCCCTGCCTTTGCTGACACTGTCCTGCGCGGCGCTTGCCGGGTGCGCGCCGGACCGCGCGCCCGAAGGCGAGGCCAACGCCCAGGTCCTGGCCGAGGCGGCAGCCAAGCCGGAAGATTGCCTGTTGCTGGTATGGTCGAACCAGGAAGAGCGCCGGGTCGACTTCGATCGCGAGAACGATTTTGTCGAAGGCGGCGCCATTTCCTGTGCCACCGGGACCAGCGCCAGCCAGTTCGACGCGGCCATCGCCGCGCTGCGCGAAGCGGCGAAAGGCGGTAACAAAGCGCGTATTCTCGAGGAAGTCGGCCTTCCGCTGCTCTATATCGACAAACAGGGAAATCGCCGCGAAATCGAGGAGCGCGAGGAAGTAGAGGCGGTGTTCGACGAGATATTCGATCCCGCAATGCTCGATCTGCTGCAACGCCTCGATCTGTCCAGAATGAGCGTCGCCAAGGGCCAGGGCGCCTTTTTCGATCTCGGGGCGCTGTGGCTGGTGGTCGATCGGGACGGCGGCCGCCCGCGTCTGATGACCGTCAACCGCCAGGCGCTGGACGAAGCGATCGCGGCGGCCCGCGACCAGGCCGAACGGAACCAGGGCCACCCCGTTCCGTTCGACTAACGTAGAAGGAGCGCCGACCGGCGACTTGCGCAGCCTTGCGCGCGCGGGGTGAGCGGTCCAAGCGCGCATCCATTGTCGCATTCCTGTGCCGTGCGTCCGCGCGGCGTATCATTTCTGAGGGGAAAATCATGAAGGCCCAGATCCTGGCCACCGTCGCATCCGCTGCACTTCTCGCGGGTTGTTCCGCCGCTTACGGAGAGGATATCGAAACCATGGCCGAAGCCGACACCGAGACGACCGCGATCCCGGCCGGGACCGGCTATTTCGCCGCCGACAGCACGCTGCCTTTCAAGACGCCCGACTTTTCCCGGATTTCGGAAGAGGATTACGTCCCCGCCTTCGAACAGGGCATGGCGATCCAGAAGGCGGAAATCGCCGCGATCATCGACAATCCCGCCCCGCCGACCTTCGAGAACACCATTGTCGCGCTGGAAAAATCGGGCCGCATGCTCGGCCGTGTGGCGCGCGTATTCTTCGCGCTGACCGGTTCGAACACGACCGATCGGCTTGACGACATCAATACCGAAATCAGCCCCAAGCTGACCGCGCATGGGGACTCGATCACGCTCAATCCCGAACTCTTCGCCCGCGTGAAGGCAGTTTACGACAACCGCGCCGCGATGACGATGACGCGCGAAGACGCCAAGCTTCTCGAAGATACCTATGACGGCATGGTCCATGCCGGCGCGCTGCTGAGCGGTGCCGAGCGCGAACAGGTCAAGGCGATCAATTCCGAGCTTTCGACGCTGACCACCGAATTCAGCCAGCTCGCGCGTGCGGCGATGAACGACAATCCGGTGTTCTTCGACAGCCGTAGCGACCTTGCCGGCCTGTCGGACAGCGATATCCAGTCGGCCGCCGATCTCGCTGCGGAGAACGGCCAGCCGGGCAAGTTCGCCATCGCGCTGCAGAACACCACGCAGCAGCCGCTGCTGCCGAGCATGGAAAACCGTGCGGCGCGCGAAAAGCTGTTCATGGCCAGCTATCACCGCGCCGATGGCCGGATGGATGTCGACACGCGCATGCTGATCGCCAAGATCGCCGCGCTGCGCGCCGAGAAGGCCGCGCTGTTCGGCCAGCCCGACTGGGCAAGCTATGCCATGTGGGATCGGATGGCCGAAAAACCCGCCACCGCGCTCGGCTTTATGGAACAGATGGTCCCCGCCCTCGCCGCGACGCAGCGGCGCGAAGCCGCCATGCTCAACGAAGCGATCGCGGCGGATGGCGGCGACTACGACGTGAAGCCGTGGGACTGGTACCGCTATGCCAACAAGATCAAGGCCGAACGCTACGATCTCGATGAAGATGCGGTGATGGAATATTTCGTGCTCGACAAGGTGCTCGAGGACGGCGTGTTCCACATGGCCGAAAAGCTCTACGGCCTGACCTTCCAGCGCCGCAGCGACCTGCCGGTCTATCACCCCGACGTGTGGACCTATACCGTGTTCGACCGCGACGGCAGCGAACTGGGTCTGTTCTACTTCGACCCGTTCCAGCGCTCGTCGAAGCGCGGCGGTGCATGGATGAGCAACTTCGTCGACCAGAGCCATCTGTGGGGCACCAAGCCGGTGATCTACAATGTGCTCAACATCCCCAAGGCGCCCGAGGGCGAGGTGCAGCTCGTGAGCTTCGACTGGGTCAACACCACTTTCCACGAATTCGGCCACGCGCTGCACGGCTTTTTCGCCAACCAGAAGTATGAGAGCCTTTCGGGCACCGCAACCGCACGCGATTTCGTCGAATATCCCAGCCAGGTCCATGAAATGTGGGCCACCTGGCCGAGCGTGCTGTCGAACTACGCCAAGCACTACAAGACCGGCGAGACCATTCCCGACGAGCTGATCGCCAAGATCGAGGCGGCGGCCAAGTTCAACCAGGGTTACGATTTCGGCGAAGTGGTCGAAGCCGCGCTGCTCGACATGAAGTGGAGCGCGCTGTCGCCCGAAGAAGCCGCCGCGATCGACACGCCGGAAAAGGTCGACGCCTTCGAACGCAAGTCGCTCGAAGAGCTCGGCCTCGAGATCGACCTCGTGCCGCCGCGCTATCGCAGCACCTATTTCAACCACATCTTCAGCTCGCCCTCGGGCTATTCGGCTGGCTATTACAGCTATCTGTGGACCGAAATGCTCGACCGCGACAGCCGCCAGTGGTTCATCGACAATGGCGGCCTGACGCGCGCCAATGGCGATCACTATCGCGCCACCGTGCTCAGCCAGGGCGGCACCATGGATTACTTCAAAATGTTCGAGAACTTCGCCGGTCGCAAACCCGACGTCACCCCGATGCTGGCCGCGCGCGGCCTGATCGCGGGCGGGGAAGCGGCCGACAGCGAAGTCTCCGACGGCGCGCTGCCGGCGGACACGGTGCAGTAATCAGCCGCTGACCAGTGCCCGGTGGCCCGGTTCTCCGATCCACCGGACGGGCACTTTCCAGACGCGCTCGATCGTATCCCGGTCGAGCGCGTCTTCGCATGCGCCGTCGGCGGCGATCTGCCCCCGATCCAGCACGATCGCGCGATCGGCATGGTTCATGGCATGCGCGAGATCGTGCAGCACCAGGACCACACCCGCACCGCGCGCGCCGGCCCGACGCAAATGGCGCAACAGGGCAATCTGGTGGCCGATATCGAGCGCGGCGAGGGGTTCGTCGGCGAGGATCCAGCGCGGCTCGCCCGCCAGCACACGGGCCAGCAGGACACGCGCGGTTTCGCCCCCCGAAAGCGACTGCGCGCGGCGGTGTGCCAAATGGCCGATATCGAGTGCCCGCAATGCGCGATCGACGGGATCGGGCAGCCGGTCGCCATGTGGCATGCGGCCGAGCTCGACAATACTGCGCACCGGGACATCCCAGGCGATTTCATGCGCCTGAGGCAGATATCCGACGCCCTTCGCCCGATCGCGGGGCGGCATGTCGCGCAAGCTCTGCCCGCCAAGGGTAACCTCGCCGGTATCGGGTTGGAGCAATCCGGCCAGCGCTTCGAGCAGGCTCGATTTGCCAGCCCCGTTGGGGCCGCAGATCGCGGTGATGCTGCCCGGTTCCAGTTCGAACGAAACGCCGCAAAGGCGGTCTGGAATGGCCAGATCGCGTGCCGCCAACTTCATGCCAGCCCCCGGCGCATGCGCAGCAGGAGCAGCAGGAAGAATGGCGCACCGAGCAGGCTCAGCGCGATCCCGAGCCGCAGCTCGGTGACCAGGGGCAGGACCCGCACCACGCTGTCGGCGACTAGCACGAGCAGGGCTCCCGCAAGCGCGCTCGGCACGATCAGTTGCGAAGGGCGCCGGTCGGTCAGCGGACGCACGAGATGCGGCACGATCAGCCCGACGAAGCCGATGATCCCGGCGACCGCCACGCTCGCGCCGACGGTCAGACCGACGCCCGCAATCAGCAGCCAGAGCAACAGGCGAGTGTCGACTCCGAGAGAGCGCGCCACCGGCTCGCCCAGCGTGAGCGCATCGAGCGCTTTCCCGCTGCGCCACAGGAGCGCTATGCCCAACATAACCAGTGGACCTGCGAGCCAGACCTCGCGCCAGCTACGGTCGGTCAGCGCCCCGTTGAGCCACATCACGATCTCGCTCATCGCGAAGGCATTGGGGGCCATGCTGATCGCCAGCGCGGTGAGCGCCCCGGCCAGGCTTGCGACCATCAGTCCGGCAAGCGTGAACAAGGCGATGCCGCCGGTCCGCCCGGCGATCGCCGCGAGCAGCGCCATCGCTCCGCCCGCCCCGACCAGCGCGAAGAT
>CAMYIQ010000224.1 GCA_947258465.1 uncultured Erythrobacter sp. | reverse complement strand
GCTTCCATTTCGAGCAGGTCAATGGCGCGGGCGAACGGATCGGGCGTTTCGAATACGGCTGGAAGCTGTGGAATGCCGATTGGCAATTGTCCGGCGAAGCGGCTTTCAACCGGCTCGACCGGGCCTCGAAACTTTTCAAACTGTCTCCCGGCGGAGAATTCGTCCAACTCGCCTTCCCGCAGGGCACTGGAGGGGTTACCGAGGACCGCTACGAAACCAGTCTGAGCCTGTCCCGCACTTTGTCCGAAACGCTTTCGGTCCAACTGATCGGCGCGATGGAGTTTTCCAAAATCGAGCAGACCGGCGCCGCTGCCAATTCGCGCAGCTTCAAGCGTCCCAAGGGATCTTTCGCCGCGACATGGAAGCCGGCGGGCGATTTCGACGTCTCGGTGACGGTGGCTCGCCGGGTGAGCCAATTGTCCTTCGGCGATTTTCTCGCCAGCGTGAACCTCAACAACGAAAATCAAAACGGCGGCAATAACGAGCTCGTCCCCTATCAGAGCTGGAATGTCGAGATTGAGGCCAACAAGACGCTCGGTCCGTGGGGATCGATCCAGCTGCAGGCGCGGCAAGCCTGGTTTGAAGACTTCATCGACTGGTTTCCGCGCGGGAGTGGCGGCGAGGCACGCGGCAATATCGGCGATGCCGACCGCCTTCACCTGCAGGCGAACGCGACGATCAATTTCGACCCGGTCGGTTTCCAGGGGGCGCGGCTCGACATCGAAGCGGTCAAGCGTTGGATGAGTGTGAGCGACCCCTTCACCGGTCTCGACCGGCCCTTCTCCTACGACCAGGAAGGCAGTTTCGAGATCGACTTCCGCCACGATGTACCCGCAACCGACTGGGCCTGGGGTACGAGCCTCGAACACTACGACCGAGCACCTTATTCTCGCCGATTCGAGGAAGGTCGCGATTGGGAAGGACCGGTTTGGGGATCGCTGTTTATCGAACACAAGGACGTGCTGGGCTTCACGGTCGAGGCCCGTGCCAATAACCTGCTCGGCGCTCGTAACTTGTTTCGCCGCACCGTTTATGACGGGCCGCGCCCGGACAGCGGCATCCTGTTTCGGGAACGCCAGGACCGCCGCATAGGGCCAATCTTCCGGTTGACGATCAGCGGAGATTTCTAGCTCGTACACTTGCTTTGGGTCGGTTCGGTGGCACAACGGTGCTCATGCGCACAATACTGACCGTGGCCAGCTCGCTCTGTTTCCTCGTAACGCCCCTCGCGGCCCAGGACGCCGAGCATCCTGTCGTAACGGTCGAAATTCCGAAGATGGAGCTGCCCGGCGGCCTGGAACCCGCGACGACTGCGGCGGAAGGGGCTGCGGTCGGTCAGGCCTATCGGATCGCGCGTTACGACGATGGCCCCGATGGCCTGAATGCCGTGATCGCGCTCGCTCCCGATATCACGGCGCAGATTCGAAACGCGCGTAGCCGACGCACGGCGTTGAAGGGCCGCACGGTGCTGGTGAAGGACAATATCGAAACACGCGAGCTGCCGACCACCGCAGGCAGCCTCGCCCTGGCCGACAACTGGACCCGCCGCGACGCACCGCTGATCGCCAATCTCCGCCGGGCCGGCGGTGTGGTGATGGGCAAGACCAACCTGTCCGAATGGGCAAATATCCGCGACGACAATTCGACCAGCGGGTGGAGCGCAGTGGGCGGGTTGACCCGCAATCCGCATGCGATTGATCGCAACACCTGCGGTTCGTCCTCGGGCAGCGCTGCGGCAGTCGCCGCGGGGTTCGCCTGGGCCGCGATCGGGACCGAAACCGACGGCTCGATCACTTGCCCTGCCAGTGTCAACGGCGTGGTGGGGTTCAAACCGACCGTCGGTATGGTCAGCAGGACGCATGTCGTTCCCATCAGCCACTCGCAGGACACAGCCGGGCCAATGACGCGCACCGTCCATGATGCCGCTTTGCTGCTGGGCGCGATCGCGGGAGGCGATCCCGCCGACCCCGCGACGGCGGAGGCGGATGCGCGCGCTACCGATTTCGCCGCAGGTCTGGCCGATGCCTCGCTCGAAGGCGTGCGCATCGGCGTGCTCGTCAACCAGATCGGCAATCGGCAGGACGTCCGCGAGGTGTTCGAAACTGCACTGGCCGATATGGAACGCGCCGGAGCCGAGCTGGTCGAGATCGAGTATGAGGCACCGGGGGAGATGTTCGGGGCCGAATTCACCGTCCTGCTGCATGAACTGCGCACAGGTATGGCAGCCTATCTCGCCTCTCTCCCAGGCGAAAACATGCCGCGCGACCTTGCCGATCTGATCGCGTTCAATGTCGAGAACGCAAGCAGCGAATTGCGCTGGTTCGGGCAGTCGCTCTTCGAACAGGCCCTCGAAACCATCGACGAGGCCGCCTATCGCGAAGCACGGGCTACGTCCTTGCGGCTGGCGGGCGAGGAGGGGATCGACCGGTTGATGGACGAACACAAGGTCGATGCGCTCCTCGCCCCGACCCGCGGTCCGGCATGGACGAGCGACCTCGTCAACGGGGATAACTTCAATGGCAGCATCGGCGCCGGATCGCTCGCCGCAATCGCGGGCTATCCGCATCTCACGGTACCGATGGGCACGGTTGAACACCTGCCGATCGGCGTCAGTTTCATGGGCCGCGCCTGGCAGGATGCCTCTATCCTCGCGATCGGGGCTGCCTATGAACGGGCGCGAACCGCCACGATACCGCAACCTTCTTTCGAACGTTGGGAACCCGACATGGTGTCCGTGGACTAACAGCCCATGGAACTCGATCCGCGTATCTTGATGTTCGTGGTGTTCGGCGCGGGCCTGACGCTCGCGGTCACGCTGGAACGGTGGCTGGCGGGCCTCTGGTTCTCGCTACCGATCGTCTATGTCGCTGCCGGATACGCCCTCTGGTCGCTGCCGCTGGGCCTGCCGCATTTCAATCCGACGGTGGATGGCTTCGATGCTCTCACGCTCGAATACGCGACCGAGTTCATCGTTATCGCCTCGCTCATGGCGGCCGGGATCGCGATCGACCGGCCGGTGAGCTGGGCCAATTGGCGCCAGATCTGGCCGCTGCTGGTCATCGCCATGCCGCTGACGATCACGGCAGTGGCTTTGCTGGGATGGTGGGCGCTGGGCCTGGCCCCGGCCAGCGCCATCCTGCTCGGCGCCGCGCTGGCACCCACCGATCCGGTGCTCGCGCGCAGCGTGCAGGTCGGCCCTCCTGGCGAGGACCAGCGTCACGATGTCCGGTTCAGCCTGACGGTCGAAGCTGGACTGAACGATGGGCTGGCCTTCCCCTTTACCTATCTCGCCATCGCCGCTGTCGGAATGACTGCGCTGGGAGGCTGGACGCTGGAATGGGCCGCACTCGACCTCGGCTGGCGGATCGTGGCGGGCTGCGCCGTCGGATGGCTCGTGGGCCGGATCGGCTCGTGGTACGTTTTCGAGCGCGAGGCCGACGCGCCCATGGAGGATATCGAGAAAGCCACCGAAGACGCAAGCCGCCCCGTCTACTCGACCAGCGAGGGGCTGATCGTGCTCGGCACATTGCTGCTGGCGTATGGACTGGCGGAACTGACCGAGGGTTATGGTTTCCTTGCGGTGTTCGTCGGTGCGGTCACAATGCGACAGCGCGAGAACCGCAGCCGCTATCACAAGATAAGCCACCACTTCATCGACCAGATCGAACAAATCGTGCTGGTGGCGGTCCTGTTCGGGTTCGGCGCGATGCTCGCCAGCGGCGTGCTCGAAGCGCTGACCTGGCCCGCCGCTTTGGTAGGCATCGCCTTGGTCTTCGTGATCCGGCCGCTCTCCGGATTGCTGGCGGAAATGAATTGCGACCTTCCGATGGTCGGCAAACTCGCCATCGCGTTTCTCGGCGTGCGGGGCATGGGTTCGATCTATTATCTCGCCTACGGTCAGAACAGCGCCGACTTCGCCCAAATCAGCCTGCTATGGGCAACGGTGAGCTTCACTATCCTGCTGTCCATCGTGGTTCATGGCGTCGTCTCGGGGCCTTTCATCCGGCATGTCGAGAACCGGCGGGCGCATATCCATGCCGGACAGGATAGCAGTATGGCATCCCTGTCACCCGACGGTCCCGAACTCGACATCGAGAAATCGGCGAAACCGAAATAAGGTCGCGCCATATGACAAAGGGCGGCGAACCGAAGTCCGCCGCCCCTCGCACATATATGCAGCCTGTAAAGGCTTACTTTTTGGCAGCAGCCTTCTTGGCGGGCGCCTTCTTGGCTGCGGGCTTCTTCGCCGCGGCCTTCTTGGCAGGTTCCTTATCGTCCGCTTTCTTGGCAGCCGGTTTTTTGGCGGGAGCCTTTTTGGCCGGGGCCTTCTTGGCGGCCGGCTTGTCGTCGGCCTTTTTCGAGGCGGCCTTCTTCGCCGGCGCTTTCTTGGCCGCAGATTTCTTGGCCGGAGCCTTCTTCTTGGGCTTGTCCTCGGTGGTTTCTTCCGCCTCGATCGCCGCTTCGAGCTCCTCGCGCGTCACTTCGCGATCGGTGATATCGGCCTTGTCGAACAGGAAATCGACGACCTTGTCTTCATAGAGCGGCGCGCGCAACTGGGCGGCGGCCATCGGCTCCTGCTGGACGTACTGGACGAACCGCTCGCGGTCTTCGGCGCGATATTGCTGGGCCGCCTGCTGGATGAGCATGTTCATCTCATTGGCATTGACCTCGACGCCGTTCTTCTGGCCGATTTCCGAGAGCAGCAGGCCAAGGCGGACGCGGCGTTCGGCGATCTTGCGATAATCGTCCTTCTCGTCTTCCATTTCCTTGAGCATGGCTTCGGCATCGTCCGACTGAGCGGCTTCCTGCTGAAGCTGCGCCCAGATCTGCTCGAACTCGGCATCGACCATGCCCTGCGGCACGGCGAAATCGTGACCGGCGGCCAGCGTATCGAGCAATTGGCGCTTCATCTGCGTGCGGGTGAGACCGGCAGTTTCCTGCTCGAGCTGGCCGCGCAGAAGTTCCTTGAGCTTATCGAGGTTTTCGAGGCCGAGATTCTTGGCGAACTCATCGTCGATCTCAGTGTCGGCCGGGACCTTCACCTGCTGGACGGTGACGTCGAACTCGGCTTCCTTGCCCTTAAGGTTTTCCGCCGGATAGTCTTCCGGGAAGGTTACAGTGATGGTCTTTTCATCGCCGGTTTTCACGCCGGCGAGCTGTTCTTCGAAGCCGGGAATGAACTGGCCCGAACCGATCACCAGCGGAGTGTTCTCTCCCTTGCCGCCTTCGAATTCGGTCCCGTCGACGCGGCCGACGAAATCAATGATCAGTTGGTCGCCATCGGCGGCCTTCTTGGTCTTCGCGGCGTCCTTGTAGCTCTTATTGTTCGAGGCGATCCGCTCAACCGCTTCGTCGACCTGTTCGTCGGTCACGGGAACGGTCAGGCGCTCGAGCTTGAGGCCATCGGTTTCGGGAGCTTCGATCTCGGGGAGGACTTCGACTTCGACGCTGAGCGAAGCGTCCTTGCCTTCTTCATAGCCTTCTTCGAGCTCGACCTTGGGCTGCATGGCGGGGCGCAGCTTGTTTTCCGCCATCACCTTGTCGACCGATTCGCGGATCACGTCGTTGACCGTCTGCGCGTGCAACTGCTCGCCATGCATCTTGCGCACGAGGTTCGCCGGCACCTTACCCGGGCGGAAACCCGGCATTTTCACCTGCGGAGCGATCTTCTTCACTTCGCTGTTGACGCGCTCGTCGATTTCCTTGGCCGGAATGGTGACGGTGTAGGCGCGCTTGAGGCCCTCGTTGGCGGTCTCTTTGATCTGCATGGGTTGAAACTCGTGACTTTCCAAAAGCGATAATGTGCGATGGGGCATCGCGCTGCGGCGGCACTGGTGCGGGCGAAGGGACTCGAACCCCCACATCTTTCGATACTGGTACCTAAAACCAGCGCGTCTACCAGTTCCGCCACGCCCGCATACCCGAACGAAGCCGCGCGAACGGCGCAAACCTTCGCGTGTAGGCGCGTGCCTCTAGTAGAGAGCGGCGCAATGCGCAAGCGCGCTGGACGCACCTCTCGACCAATTGCTCTTGCCGGGCGCCGCGACGCCGATTAGGGGCGCGCGCCATGAGCGAAGAAACCAAAAGCCAGACCCCGCCCGATCGCCTCTCGGTCAATCCGCGAAGCGAGTATTTCGATGCAGACGTGCTGCAACGCGGCGTTGGCATCCGGTTCAAGGGCAAGCAACGCACCGATATCGAGGAATATTCGATTTCGGAAGGATGGGTGCGGGTACAGGCAGGCAAGACCGTAGATCGCAAGGGCAATCCGCTGACTCTCAAGCTCAGCGGCCCCGTCGAGGCATGGTTCGAAGATTTGGGCGAGGAACCGCCCGTGGCAAAGGCCGACTGATTAGTCGGCGTAGGCAGCGAAAGCGCTGAGGAAGCGTTTCGAGGTCTGCTTGCGTGCCGGAGCCATCGCGTATTGCACACGCGGTTGCTGCGGCCCGCGGTCCGAATAGATAAAGCCTTCGACCGGCCAGGCAGTCTTCCCGACCTTGCCGAGCGGCGCATACCAGACGCGCACCTGGCTCCAGTCGTTCGCGGGCGAGACATCGACCGCCAGCACATCTTTCTCGATCTGGCCGCGGCGGCCGTTGATCGGCGACCAGTTCGCATGGTCGAGCAGAATCCGGCGTGAATCGAGCACCTGGCTAACGGCGGCAACATGGCCTAGCTGCATGCTGCGATGCGGGCGGAAAGCCATGACCGCACCGGGACGCGGCGTAGTGCCGGTCGCATAGCGCCCCTGGGCCTGATCCCACCAGGTATGCGCATCGCCATAGATCTGAATGCCGGAGACCTCGCGTGCATAGGGAACGCACTGGAGATAAGCCTCCAGTTCGGTGTCGCTGCGCGCGAAGCTGCCGAAATCTTCTGCCAAGGCAGGCGTGGCACAAACAAGAAGGGCGTATGCGGCAAGGTTCTTCCTCATATCGGCAAGAATATGCCGCTCACCCTTATCGCCCCCCTTCGGCTTACAGTTAATACGGATTAACCGGCCGGGCGGTGCCGCTTGCAATACGGCGCGCAAAGCGCCACTTGCCGCGCCATCATGGTACCTTCCTCGACCAAACCCACGGTGATCATCATCGGCCGCCCCAATGTCGGCAAGTCGACGCTGTTCAACCGTCTCGTCGGCAAACGTCTTGCGCTGGTCGACGATCAGCCCGGCGTGACACGCGACCGCCGGTTGGGCGATGCGACGATCGCCGGGCTCGAATTCCAGGTGGTCGATACGGCCGGTTGGGAAGACGACGATCCCGAAAGTCTCCCCGGCCGGATGCGCAAACAGACCGAGATCAGCCTCGAGGGGGCAGATGCGGCTCTCTTCGTCTTCGATTCGCGCGTGGGGCTGACCCCGCTCGACGAGGAAATCGCACGCTGGCTACGCGGACAGGAAGTGCCCGTCGTGCTGGTCGCCAACAAGGCCGAAGGTAGCCAGGGCGATGCCGGTATCTACGAAAGTTTCTCTCTCGGCTTCGGTGAACCGGCGGCAATCAGTGCCGAACACGGCGAAGGCATTGCCGATTTGTTCGATCATCTCTGGCCGATCATCGGCGCGAAGGCGGAAGCCGCCGAGATGGAAGCGCAGATCGACGAGGAAGATGAGGAAGCTCTGCTGGCTGGCCCGCTCAAGCTGGCCATCGTCGGTCGTCCCAATGCCGGCAAATCGACACTGATCAACCGTCTGCTTGGCGAAGATCGCCTGCTGACCGGCCCCGAAGCCGGCATCACCCGCGATTCGATCACGATCGACTGGGAATGGTCCGATCCCAAAGGTGGCGAGACGCGGGAAATCCGCCTGATCGACACGGCAGGCATGCGCAAGAAAGCGCAGGTGGTCGAAAAGCTTGAAAAACTCTCGGTTGCCGACGCGCGCCGCGCCGTCGATTTCGCCGAAGTCGTCGTATTGCTGCTCGATGCGACACGCGGGCTCGAATCTCAGGACCTCAAGATCGCCAACATGGTGCTCGAGGAAGGCCGCGCGCTGATGATCGCGATCAACAAATGGGACGTGGCCGAAGGCGCCAGCGCCCTGTTCAACGGCATCCGGGACGCGCTGAACGAAGGGCTGGCGCAAGTCCGCGGCGTTCCGCTCTTCGCGGTCAGCGCGAAAACCGGCAAGGGGCTCGACCAGATGCTCGGCGCAGCCTTCGAATTGCGTGAAGCCTGGAGCCGCCGCGTACCCACTGCCGCTCTCAACCGGTGGTTCGATGATGCTATGGAAGCCAATCCGCCGCCAGCCCCCGGGGGCCGCCGCATAAAGCTGCGTTACATTACGCAGGCCAGCATTCGCCCGCCCCGATTCGTGGTGTTCGGCACCCGCCTCGATTCCCTACCGAAGAGCTACGAGCGCTATCTGGTAAACAGCATCCGCGCGAAGCTTGGATTCGAAGCAGTACCGGTGCGCGTCGTCCTCAAGAGCCCCAAGAACCCCTATAACGCCAATAAGGGCGGCGGCGGCAATTACAGCGGGGAGCATTAGTGCTGCTGGATATTCTCACCGCCCTGCCCGGCAGCGAGTTGCTCGAACGGACCAGCTCGACCCTGCGCGTGCAGCAAGTGGTTCAGCTCAGCCTTGCCCCGGCCTTCCTGCTGGCAGGGATCGGCGCGGTGATGAACGTGATGACGAATCGTCTGATCTGGGTTGCCAACAAGATCGAACGGATTATCGACGCAGGCGAAGACGGCGATGTCGCGGCATTACGCCGGGAATTGCCTGCCCTGGAACAGCGGCGGATCTACGCCCAGCGCGCGGTGATGTTTAGCACCGCCTCCGCGCTCGCCATCAGCATCGTCATTGTATTGCTGTTCGTCAGCGCCTTCGTGGAAACGGCGCTCGGCTCGCTGGTGTCGGCCGTCTGGGTGATCTGCATGGGACTGCTGGTAATCGGCCTCGGATCTTTCTGGATGGAAACGCGCACTGCGGCACGGCGCAATCGCGAACGCATGCGCGAGCGGCGCGAAGCCGCGATGCCGTAACGTCCCGCCGCGCAGAACAAACCTGTAGCGACCAGCCGAAGACAATTCCGCGACGAGTGACGCGATCGTGTCGGGCGCGGTTCATCTATCCATGCGATAAACCTGCCTGAACAAGGAGGCGAAGGATGAACAAACTCCGCGTTTCGATTCACGATGGCGCAATGCCCGACGGCGCACCCGTCGCCCTGGAAGCGCTCGATATCGCTACGGCTTTGACTATCGCCGATATCAATGTTGGCGCGGGCGATGCGGAAATCTGGGACGGCACGCGCCGCCTTGCCCGGCTTTCGAAGCATGGCGGCCACCATGCTACGTTCTGGCGCGTCACCTGAACGCGGTCAGCCGTCTTCGCCCTCGCCCGCAGGCTTGCTGTTGAGCTGAACATAGTTTTCCAGCCCCATGCGGGCGATCATGTCGAATTGCGTTTCGAGGAAATCGACATGTTCCTCTTCGCTTTCGAGGATCCGCTCGAAGATTTCACGCGTGGTATAGTCGCGCACTTCGTCGCAATAGGCGATCGCGTCCTTGAGCAAGGGGATCGCTTCCATTTCCACAGCAAGGTCGGCCTTGAGGATTTCCTCTACCGTTTCCCCGACCTTGAGTTTGTGGATCGCCTGGAAATTGGGAAGCCCGTTGAGGAACAGGATCCGTTCGGCGAGCACGTCGGCGTGCTTCATCTCGTCGATCGATTCGTGGCGCTCATATTCGGCGAGCTTGGTCACGCCCCAGTCGGCCAGCACACGGTAGTGGAGCCAATACTGATTGATGGCGGTCAGTTCGTTGGTGAGTGCCTTATTCAGGAACTCGATAACCTTTTGATCGCCCTTCACGGCCCTGACTCCTTGCTACTGAACAGGGCGCCCCTATGGGCCTTCGGGTGGCCGGTTGGCAAGGGTCGGATCGTCGAAAAGCGACGGAATTCCGCTGTTTGCGAGCGATTTGCGTTAGCGAGAGATCAGGCCGCCGCGGGCATCAATCCGAACTCGCGTTCTTCCTGCAGGATATCATCGGCCTCGTCGAGGCACGAGCCGCAACAAGGAGCCTTGCCCAAAGCCGCATAGCAGGCTTCGGCATCGCCCGAAACATGACGCGCCGCACGGCGCAGTTCGTTTTCGCGGATCGCATTACAGATGCAAACGTACACTCGAAAACTCCTGCGATTGATTCGCAAGAGCATATCTAGTGCGAGTCGTTCTCAATAGCAAGCCTCCTGCTACAGGCAGGGCCGGAACGAACCGACGAAAGTGACGGACATCCCGTAACCGGCATTCCCCGATCACCGTCGCGCGAGAGGCGGGAGGGCAATCGCCCTCACCGCCGCAAGGGGAAAAGCTTCCGGTAAGTCAGGCAGCGCCACAGCCATTCTAGCGGACCGAACCGGAAGCGTTCGAGCCAGGGTTTTGACCAAAGCAGCATCAGCGCCCAGGTGAAGAGCATCACGAGATACAGTTCACTGCGCCCCAGCGCTCCGAACAATCCCACACCCCAGCCGTGGAAGAGAACCAGCATGAGGATCGACGTGCCGAGATAGTTCGTGAACGCCGCGCGCCCTGCCGCCGAGATGCGTTCGGCCAGCCAGCCGCTGACCACCTGCCCCCACAGGGCCAGCAAGGCAGCGAGACCGAGAATGACCAGCCCGCGTGGAAGCATTGAGAAGCCGGCCATTGCCGCCAGGGTGCCGTAATAGGTCAGTCCGGCGCCCTTGGCCCACAACGCCACCGGCACGGTCAGGGCAGTGCCCACCACCAGCAGCCCCCAGCCCCATTTGCGCTGGCGTCCGGGATCGGTTCCGCCATCGAACAGCCCGTAGCGATAGGCCGCCATGCCGATCAGCATCAATGGAAGAGTCTCGAACCAGAAGAGGAACAGGTAAAACGGCAGATCGCCGCCATGGGCGGAGACGTTGTGCGAAACCCATGCGCCATAATTACCGCTCGAGATAAGCTGCGTTTCGAGTTCCCCATCTGCAAGATCGGCTTGCTTCTCATCCTCCAGTTCGCGGGCCATTTCCGCGTAGGCCGGATTTTGGCCGAGTTCGGTATCCGCGACAGCGGGGAGGAAACCGACGAAAGCGCCATAAAGCAGGCATCCGCCCAAATAGCCGAGCAAGCCAAGCACGAGCTGTTTGCGGCGCGACAGGCCCACGAACAACAAGCCTGCAAGCCCGGCACAGGCGTACAGAAAAAGAATGTCGCCGCGCCAGATGAAGAAATAGTGCAGCAGGCCGATCACGCCGAGCCAGAACAGGCGCTGGGCCTGCAACCATGCGCCCTGCCCACGTGCCCAGGCTTTTTCCAGGAACAGATACATTCCAGCGCCGAACAGCAGCGAGAACAGCCCGCGCATTTTCCCGTCGATCAGGATGAATTGCGCAACCCACATCCAATCCTCCGCTTCGCTATGCGGAACGGTGAAGGCATCGGGAAACATATAGGCGGGCATCGGCTGCCCGAAGGAGACGATATTCGCCACCAGAATACCCATGACGGCAAGCCCGCGGACGAAATCCAGACTTGCGATTCGCCGACTGGGTGACGCTGCGAGCGGTAAGGCCGGACCGGATGCGCCGACCTCCGGTTCGGGTGTGTATGCGGTGCTCATGCGATCTCCTTGCGTATCGCCGCATTAGCACGGTCAACCACTTTGTGAAGCGGATTGCGGTTATCGCGTGACCAGGCAGCCCTGGCCGCTGCGCTTCAGCGAAGCACAGGCTGCGTTGGCCTCGGCCCGTGACGCATAGCCACCTGCCAGAAGCCGGGTCAGGCGGCCTGACTTGATCAGCAGGCGCTCACGCCCGGCAATTTCCGCGCGGCCCGATAGCTGGCTCCATAACCGCTCGGCATTTCCGTGCGTGAGCGCCTGCTGATCAAGTCAGGCCGCCTGACCCGGCTTC
>CAMYIQ010000223.1 GCA_947258465.1 uncultured Erythrobacter sp. | reverse complement strand
CTCGCCAACTTCGACCGATGCCGGTGCGCGGCGGGTCTTGAGATCGACCCGCGTCACAGTCTTGCTGCCGAGATCGGTCGTCCAAGCGTGGTTTCCGCTGGGCGCGACCACCAGCATATGGCTGCCTTCCTTGCCCGTGCCGCTTTCGAAGACCTCCGCCTGTTCCAGCGGATCGCGGATCCAGAAAACCGACTGGCGGCCCTCGGCCGTCGCGTAGAGATCGCCATTAGCATGCCAGACGATCCCGTGCGGACGCGCATTCGCACCGAGGTCGATACTGGCAACCTTGGCCAGATCGGCGGTCCGGAAGATGTCCACCGTCTGCCCGCCATAGCAGGCGAGCGCGATATGCAGATCGTCGGGTGAAGTGGCCAATTCGTGCGGATTGGCACAGCTATCGACGCTGACGACTTGCTCACCGGAGGCGAGGTCGACCTTCGACAGCGTATTGCCGAACTTGCCGGCCACGAACAGCGCGCCTTCGACATCGCTGGCCACGGGCGGCGCGGCTGACTCCCCCTCCCCGCCAACGGGCGCACAGGCGACCGCCAGCGGGAAAGCGAAGGCCAGGGTGAAGCGGCTTACCACCCTTCGGTTTTACCCGCGTTCTGCTCGTCGAGCCATGCCTTCAGCGGGGCAAAGTACTCCACCATCGCCTTGCCGCTCATCTGGCGTTCACCGGTGAAGGCTTCGAGCGCGTCGGGCCACGGCTTGCTGGCGCCCATTTCGAGCATCGCATTGAGGTTCTTGCCGACTTCTTCATTGCCATAGAACGAGCAGCGATGCAGCGGACCTTCCCAGCCAGCCTGGTCGCAAGCGGCCTTGAAGAACTGGAACTGCAGGATCCGGGCAAGGAAGTAACGCGTGTAAGGCACATTGCCCGGAATGTGGTACTTCGCGCCCGCATCGAACTTGGTCTCGTCGCGCTCCACCGGCGGAACGATCCCCTGGTATTGCAGGCGCAGGTCGTTCCAGCCCTTATTAAGCTCATTGGCCGGGATCGAGCCGTTGAACAGCTCCCAGCGATAGCGATCGACCAAGAGGCCGAAGGGCAGGAAGGCGATCTTGTCCATCGCCTCGCGCAGCAGCAGGCCGATATCCTTGTCGGCGCTCGGCACGTCGGCGCGGTCGAGCATGTCGATCTGAACGAGATATTCGGGCGTGATCGAAAGCGCGATCATGTCGCCGATAGCCTCGTGAAAACCGTCATTCGCGCCGTTCAGATGCAAATAGTCCTGCTGGTTGTAAGCGCGCTGGTAGTAGTTGTGGCCAAGCTCGTGGTGGATGACCTTGAAGTCGTCCGCATTGCGCTTGATACACATCTTGATGCGCAGATCGTCGACATTGTCGACGTCCCAGGCGCTGGCGTGGCAGACCACTTCGCGGTCCTGCGGCTTGGTGAACTGGCTGCGCTGCCAGAAGGTCTCGGGCAACGGCTCGAAGCCCAGCGAGGAGAAGAACTGTTCGCCCACGCGGACCATCTCAACCTCGTCGAGATCCTTCTGCTCGATCAGTTCGGTGAGGTCGTAGCCGATATCGCCTGCGCCCTCCGGAGCGACGAGCGGGTAGATATTGCCCCATTCCTGCGCCCACATATTGCCCAGCAGGTCGGCGCGGATCGGTCCGGTGGCGGGTTGCACCTCGTCGCCGTATTTGGCGTTGAGCTTGCTGCGGACATAGGTGTGCAGCGCCATATAAAGCGGCTTCACTTCCTGCCACATGCGCTCGGTCTCGGCAGCGAACTGGTCGGGTGACATATCGTAATTCGATCGCCACATCGCGCCGAGATCATCATACCCGAGTTCGGTCGCACCTTCACCGGCAATGGCGATCATGCGCTGATAATCATCGCGCATTGGCGCGCCGACATTGTCGTGCCAGCTCGTCCACATCTCGGCCTTTTCGGCCGGGGTGCGTTCGAGATTGCCCATCTCGGCCTCGATATCGCTGCCGTTGATTTCCTCGCCATTGAGCGTGCCCTTGCCCTTGCCATAGGCCGAGCCAAGCTTGGTGGCGATTTCATTGAGCTCGGTCGCAGCGCCATCGCGGACCGGCGCGGGCATGACGATGCCATTGCGCAGGATGTCGAGCTTGCGCGCGACTTCCGGATCCAGGCCTGCAACCTGGGCATATTTTGCCGCCTCATTCGCATATTTGACCGACTTCTCGGTCGCCTGCGCACCATATTTGGCGGCAAGCTGGTCGCTATCGTGGATGATATAGGTCGAATTGATCCACAACACCCGGCCATATTCGACCGAGAAATCGAACATGTCCTTTTCGACCATCGCCACCCAATCGGCCGCGCCCTGCGGAGTAAGGGGATACGCACTGGCCATCTCGGACTGGGCTTCGTGTTGATTCGTGAGCGCGGGGCTGGCGAGCGAAATGGCGAGCGCGGACAGGGCGACGGATGCGAATTTCATTCAGGACCTCTCGATGATGTTCTAGCGTGTGGTTTCACCTGCTACCGGATTGCACCTGCCGCGACGGTTAATCAAGCGGGCGGCGCACCAAATCGACGAATGGCAAGCGCCATCAGCACTCCGCCGAAGGTCGCGATCCAAGCGGCGACCTTCACCGGGCGGACCGTGGCGGCAACCGCAGCCATCCAGTCCGAACCCTGTTCGCCGAGAAGCTGAACCAGTTGGAGAAGGGTTTCCGTATAGTCGGTGACGAGGAAAATGATCGCCGAGATTGCGATCAGTATGCCGAGCATCCTTGCCGATCCCCGCATTGCCATGAAGCTGCGACCTGCCAGCCAACTACCCCAGCCGTAGATACCGATGAAGATAAGGTCGCCAATTATCGCGACGATGGCGAGCGTGCGCACGCCCCCTGCGCGCCACTGATCCTGTATCTCGTCCACCCGTGCCGCGCTGCCCGCCGCCTGGTGCTCGGCAATGCCCAGCGTCACGCTTTCGGGCCGCATAACCGCCATGCTCAGCATAATGACGATCGCGAAGGCCAGCAGGCCCAACAGCCACCAGCGCAAATTCGGTTTCGGTTTCGTCAACCCTGTCTCCCAAGCCATTGGGCGATCGCCTGCCCCAGATCGGGTTTCGTCACGCTGCTCATATGCGTACCGGGGACCTCGACGAAATCGGCGTTGGGAAGCATTTTCGCCAGTTCTTCCGCCGAACCATTGTCGCGATCCTCGTCGCCGCACACCACCAGCGTGGGCATGGTGATGGCCTCGAGCAATCCAAGGTCGAGGTCGGGCATGGTACCCAGCAGCAGGCGCGCGGCCACCCGGTCGACACCCTGCGACTTGAGGAACTGCATCGAGAAATAGTCCGGATCGCCGCGAGGAATGCCATCGAACTCGTCGATCACGCGGCGGAACTTGGCCGAGCGGCGGTGCCATTCGCCCAGTCCTGCGGTCCCCATTCCGCCGACGATCAGCCGCCCCGGCTCCAGCACGCCATGCGCGGTCGCGTGAAGCGAGGTGCGGGCGCCGAGCGAGAAGCCGCCGAGATCGTAATCGTCGAGTCCGTAGTGATCCACCAGCGCCGCCACGTCGCGCACCAGAACATTGGCGGGGTATTTCTCCGGATCGTGCGGTGCCTCGCTCTCGCCATGCACGCGAAAGTCGAGCATCAAAACCTCGAAGCCCTGCGCGGCAATCGCCTCGTGATGCCCCCACTTGATCCAGTTCATCGCCGCGCTGGAGAACAGGCCGTGCAGCAAAACGAGCGGTCGCCCCTTGCCGTGCCGATGGACGGCAAGTTTCGTCCCGTCGAAGCTTTCGAGGAATTCCGTTTTCAAAGCGTCGTGTCTTTCTGGAAGAGGTTTATCCATTCCGCATTGTCGCGCGGCTGCGTTTCCCAATGCGGCAAGTCGGGGTCCAGCAGCACGTCTCTCCGGCGGCTCGCTGTCCAGATATGCGCGACCAAGGGTAGCTCGTCAGGATCGTCGAGCGAACCACCCTTTACCGTAAGAAAGCCTGGTCGACTGCGTCCCGCATGATAGACCCGGCTTCCGCACCTCTTGCAGAAGTAGCAATCCGTCATCGAACCGCTATCGGTCGAACGCGTCCAGCATTCGAGCGGTCCATCGACATTGAACTGATTTTCGAACACCGGCACGGATATGCCAAATGCGCTTGCAGACTGTTTTTGGCATTCGGTGCAATGACAGCAATAGGCAACCCGCGCGCCTGAGATCGTATAGCGCACCGCTCCGCACTGACACCCGCCGGTCAGTTCGCCCTTCATCGCTTGGCGAGCCCCTTTTGCTCCATCCGCCAATGGGCCATCTCTATCCGGTCCTGGCCGAAGAAGGGTTCACCCTCGAACACCAGTGTCGGCACGCCCCAATGGCCGGCGGCTTCGAGTGCATCTTGGTTGGCGGCGATTTCGGCGTCGAGTTCCTCCCCCTGCGCTTCGACCTCAGCTGCGATCTCCGCCGCATCGAGCCCGGCGGCTGCCAGAGCGCCCGCAAGATGGTCGCCCTCGTGCCAGTTTTCCTGCCCGCCCCAGATGAGCTTGCCCGCCTCATGCGCGAAGACGAGGCCTTTGCCGCGCCGCGCAGCAGCCTGACCCATCCGCGTAACGCGGCTGATATACGGCTGTTCGGCAGCGATCGCGCGGGTGTTCGGGTCCTGAACGATCGGGTCCGGGCGCGGGGGGCCGAACGCGATCGAGTGGTACTGAGCCACGCGCATCATGTCGCGGATCGTATAGGCCATCCAGTTGGGATGATTGCGCTCGAAGAAATCGGGCTGCCGGATCGCCAGCGGATAGACCGGCTTCAGCGCGATATCGACATCGTACTCTTCGGCCAGCGCGCGGTATCGTCCGACCGACAGGAAGCTGTAGGGCGAGCGAAAGCTGAAATAGAGGTCTGCGGTCAGGGTCATGCGGAGACTTATACATCTCCGTCGTCCCAGCGAAAGCTGGGACCGCTATCGGCGTTGCGCCAAGCAGGGAACGATCCCAGCTTGCGCTGGGATGACGATCAGCGGAAGAAGCAGCTTATCCCGGCCTGCAGCGCGGTCACGGTTTCACCATCCTCGGCAAAGCCGGTGATCGTTCCGTAATCCGCAGTGGTGTATTCGAACTCGCCCTCGAGCGTGGTGTCGAGTTCGCGCACCCGTTTTTCGAGCTTGAGCCCATCGAACGTTGTCGTGCCGGGCTGTACCCCGTCGGAAGTGGCCACGCCCTCGCCTTCGCGCAGGAACCAGCCGCGCAGCTCGCCATCCATATAAGCGATCTGTAGCGGGCCGAACTGGCTGAAATCCATCGGCCCGGCCCCGCACTCCGCATTGCGCGATTTTTCAGCGGCGATACCAAGTGCGTCACCGATGGCGGCGTCGACATCCGCGCGCGCTGTGCCGAAGCGGAACGGCTCCGCGCCCGCCGGTCCAAGGCCATTGGCATCGACCAACACCTTCGCGTGCTCCACCGGATCGGCCGATGCTGCGATCGGCTCGGATTCGGTTGGCGTTTCGCCGCAAGCGGCAAGCGCCAATGGGAGCGCGAGGAGGAGGCTTTTCCGCATCATCCCTTTTTAAGACATTCGCGGCCCAGGAGTTCCGCAATCTGAACCGCGTTCAATGCGGCACCCTTGCGCAGATTGTCCGATACGCACCACAGGTTGAGGCCGTTTTCGACCGTCGGGTCTTCACGCACACGGCTGATATAGGTGGCGCTGTCGCCCGCCGCTTCGACGGGGGAGATGTAACCGCCATCCTCGCGCTTATCGACCAGCATGCAGCCAGGTGCTTCGCGCAGGATATCCTGCGCCTGTTCGGCCGAGATTTCGTTCTCGAACTCGATGCTGACAGCCTCGGAGTGGCCGACGAAGACCGGCACGCGCACGCAAGTCGCGGTGAGCTTGATCTTGGGGTCGATGATCTTCTTGGTTTCGACCACCATCTTCCATTCTTCCTTGGTCGAACCATCGTCGAGGAAGACGTCGATATGCGGGATGACGTTGAAGGCGATCTGTTTGGTGAACTTCACCGGATCGACCGGATCGCCGACAAAGATGTTGCGGCTCTGCTCGAACAGCTCGTCCATGCCCGCCTTGCCCGCGCCGGAAACCGACTGGTAGGTCGACACGACGACGCGCTTGATCGTTGCCGCATCATGCAGCGGCTTGAGCGCCACCACCAGCTGCGCGGTCGAGCAGTTGGGATTGGCGATGATGTTCTTCTTGGCATAGTCATGGATCGCATCCGGGTTTACCTCGGGCACGATCAGCGGCACGTCGGGGTCCATGCGGTAAAGCGAGCTGTTGTCGATCACCACGCAGCCCGCCGCCGCCGCCTTGGGGGCATATTCCTTCGCCGGGCCGCTACCGGCCGAAAACAGCGCGATATCCCAGCCCGCCCAGTCGAAATGCTCGATATTCTGGCATTTGAGCATCTTGCCGGTATCGCCGAATTCGACTTCGGTGCCCTGCGAACGGCTGCTGGCAACCGCCGCCACCTCGTCGATCGGGAACTCGCGCTCAGCGAGAACCTGCATCATTTCGCGCCCGACATTCCCGGTCGCGCCGACTACGGCAACTCGATAACCCAATTCACCATCTCCAAATGCGTTGAGAGGCCGCACATAGTCTTTCCAGCCCGGTCATCCCAGCGAAAGCTGGGATCGGGTGCAAAACAAGTGCTTGGCCGATAGCGATCCCAGCTTGCGCAGGGATGACGTTCATTCTGGCGGCGTCACGCCGTGGCTTTCTAAAAAGCGGAAGACCGTGTTGTAGCGATGGGGCGAAATGCGCTCGCCCGATACGCGGTGCGTATAGCCGGGATAGAGCATCATCTCGAACGGCACATTGGCTTCCTGCATTGCCGAGATCACTTCGGTCGCATTCTCGAACACCACATTGTCGTCCGCCATGCCGTGAATGATCAGCAGCGGGTCGGCGATGCTGGCCGCATCGGGAATGGCGCTGGCCGCTTCGTATGCAGCGCCATCGGCTTGCGGTGTGCCCATGTAACGCTCGGTATAATGCGTGTCGTAAAGCTCCCATTTGGTGACCGGCGCGCCGCTGATCCCCGCCGCATAGAGGCCTGGATCGGCCTGCAACTGCTTCAAGGTCATATACCCGCCATAGGACCAGCCATCGATCGCGATCTTGTCCGGGTCGACGAAGTCCAGCGTCTTGAGATATTCCGCCCCCGCCTTCTGGTCGCGCACTTCGACGCCGCCCATAGCGCGGTAGAGCGGCTGCTCGAAAGCGACGCCGCGATTGGCGCTGCCGCGATTGTCGAGCGCGAACCAGATATAGCCCCTGTCGACGATCGCCTGGCGCAGCGCACCGTTCCAGCCCTTGGTGACGATCTGCGGTCCCGGCCCGCTATAGTGATAGTAGAAGACCGGATAGCGCTTGCCCGGCTCCATCTCGGGCGTGACCATTTCCCAATGGAGCGGCGTGCCGTCCTCGGCTTCTATTGTGCCGTATTGCGTGGGGCGATGGCTCGCGACGAATGGCGCATAAGGATGATTTGCATCGAGCGCGTTTTCCTCGATCCAGGCAAGGCGCTGGCCCTGCTGGTCCGCGATGTAGCTGTGCGGCGGCGTATCGTCGTTCGAGCGGGTGACGACGAGCGTCTGACCCTTGCCGTCCATTGTCGCGCTGTTCGCATAGTCCGTATCGGTCAGCAGTGTGATCGAACCCGGATTGTCGAGGGCGAGCGAATAGACCTGCTGCGCAAGGACATCGTCCTTAGTGCCCTGGAAAAAGATACGCCCAGCCTGCTGGTCGATGCCGACGAGCTTGGTCACCATCCATTCGCCGCTGGTAAGCTGGTCCCATCGACCACCGGCATAGCGATAGAGATGGCCGTATCCGTCACGCTCCGACCACCAGATCAGGCTGCCATCGTCGAGCCATTTGTAATCGTCGGACAGGTTGATCCAGTAATCGTCCATTGCCGCGCGCTCGGTGAACAGCACCTCGCTCTCACCGGTGGCAGGGTCTACCTTGAGCATGTCGAGAACGGTCTGTTCGCGGTTCTGGCGCTGGACATAGATCGCGCTGCCGTCGGGCGCCCAGTCGACACGGGCGAGGTAGATGTCGGTTTCTTCGCCTAGGTCCACCTGCACACGGTTTTCACCGTCGGGATCCATTACGAAGAGTTCGACCAGCGCATTGGCGCTGCCCGCCACGGGGTAGCGCTGGTCGTATACCTTGGTGCCCGTCGCACCGATCGCTGCGCGAGTGACAATGCCGACCATGCTCTCGTCGAAACGCTGCACGGCGATGCGCTTGTCTTCCGGGCTCCACCAATATCCGGTGAGGCGCGCCATTTCTTCCTGCGCGACGAATTCGGCCTCGCCCCAGCGGATCGCCTCCCCTTCCCGGGGCGTGATCGGCTTCGCTTCGCTGCCGACCTCGCCGACCCATAGCTGGCGATCGCGCACGAAAGAAACGTAGCGGCTCTTGCTGCTCAACGCAGGGTTGAGCTCGCTTTCTTCGGTATCGGTCAGGCGCAGCGCCTCGCCGCCGAGACGCGCGAGATAGAGATCGCCGTCGAGCGGGACGAGCACGCCGCTGCCATCCTCGGTCCATTGGTAGTCGATGATGCCCTTGAGGCTGCCGACGCGCGCGCGTTCGCGCTGCATCTTCTCGTCCTCGGACAGTTCGCGGCCCGTACCCAGTGCCTCGCTGTCGACCAGCATCGCCCATTCGCCCGCTTCGCGGTCATAGGCCCACAGGTCGTAGCGCTCGCGGTCGTCCGCGCGATTGCGCAGCAGGGTAAGGTAACGTCCGTCGGGCGAGAGCTTGACCTTGCGCGGAGCCGGTCCATCGAGATCGGGCGAGGCGAAGACGCGTTCGAAGGTCAGGTCCAAGGGTGCGGTCTCCATCGTATTTTGCGCCTGCGATGGCGCGGTCAGGAAGGTGCCGAATGCCAGTGCGGCGGCAAGGGTCAGGGCTTTCATGTGGTCTCCGCTGGAACGTCGCCTTCGCTCCTTGCAACGCTCGCCCGTGAACGCAAGTGGGGCCACGCGCCTTCACCCCGCGTCCCGACAGAAAAAGGGCGGTTTCCCCGGAAGGAAACCGCCCTCGATCTTCTCGCGAAGAGATTGTTCGTTTTGCTTACGTCTTGGGCGCGTTGTCGCGACGTTCGGCGATACGCGCACGCTTACCGGTGCGGCCGCGCAGATAATAGAGCTTGGCGCGACGCACGATACCGCGGCGGACCACGGTGATGCTGTCGATGATCGGCGAGTAGAGCGGGAAAACGCGTTCCACGCCTTCGCCGAAGCTCATCTTGCGGACGGTGAAGTTGCTGCCCATGCCGCGGTTCGACCGGGCAATCACAACGCCTTCGAAATTCTGGACGCGTTCACGGCTACCTTCGATAACCTTGACGCCAACGCGCACGGTATCACCGGCGCGGAATTCGGGGATTTCCTTCCCGAGGTTCTCGATAGCTTCCGCTTCGAGCTGCTGAATGAGGTTCATCGAACCATATCCTTAATCTTTTCGCCGCGCGCCAGAGGCAGATCGGTCCCGAACGTCACTATAACGTTCCCAAAGGTCCGGCCTGCGTAACCGTGTGTCTTCCTCGCTCCTGGCCTTGCGCCAGGCAGCGATTTTCGCATGATCCCCCGATCGCAGCACTTCAGGGATCGTGCGCCCTTCCCATTCCTGAGGTCGGGTATATTGCGGATATTCGATGAGGCCGTTTTCGTAGCTCTCTTCGACTCCGCTATCGGGCGCGCCCATTACTCCGGGAAGCAAGCGAATGCAAGCGTCGAGAATGGCCAAGGCGGCGGGCTCTCCGCCAGACAGGACAATATCGGCCAGGCTGACTTGTTCGATCTGCGGATAAGCCTCGAAAATCCGCTCGTCGAAACCCTCGAACCGGCCGCACAAAATGGCGACACCAGGCCCTTGCGCGATCTCGCGGATGCGCGCCTGCGTGATCGGCTTCCCGCGCGGCGTCATGGCGAGGATCGGGCGGTCTGTGCCAACGCTCTCGATGGCCGGTCCCAGCACATTGGCCTTCAGCACCATGCCCGCCCCGCCGCCTGCCGGCGTATCATCGACCGTGCGGTGTTTGTCTGTCGCAAAGTCGCGCATCTGGACGGTCTCGCAAGACCAGTCCCCGCGCGCGAGCGCCTTGCCCGCTAGCGAAACGCCCAGCGGTCCGGGAAACATCTCGGGATAGAGAGTAAGGATGGTGGCGGCGAAGGTCATGGGCCGCGCCTTTAGCGGGAGTTGTCCCCCAGTTCCATACTCGGAGCGATAGCTCAGCGTGCAGTGAGCTTGCGGTCCTTCGCCGCTTCTCTCGGGACGAGCTTGCGATGGTCGAGCACCGGAACGCCGGGCCAAAAGGTCATCCGGTTGTTGTAAAGGTGCGATCGGATGCACTGATGCGCGCCGATGGCAAGCGGTATGGGAGCCGCTTGAACGATGGCGATGGGCGGCTTGGTCCCTAATCGGGCAGGATTAGCGTCCAGCTCGCCGTAGGACCATAGGTCCCGCCAGTGGCTCATCCGGCGAGGAACGCCTCGAGTTCGTCGAAGCTGCCGCCCCAGCCACCCTTCATCCCGGCCATCTGCTTCTCGAACTCCGCCAGTGCTTCCGGGCTTGCCTCGATCGGCGTCCAGCTCAGCGTCACGCGGGTTCCGCCGTCCTCCTCGGTGAAATCGACCTCGGTAAGCAGCGTTTCGGGCCAGGCATCGAAAAAATCGGGAACGGTCTTCTTGCCTTGCTCGTCGGCGAAACTCTGCTCCCACACCACCCGGTCGGGCCGCGACAGCGTGATCCACTTCGCCAGCGTGTACATGGGCGGCATGTCGGGCGAGACGGTTTTCGAATGGACAGTGTGACCCTCGCGGACCTCTCCGCTCAGGATCTCGACCGTCGACCCTTTCGGCCCCGACCACTGGACCATTTTGCGAGGGTCGGCCCAGGCGTCGTACATCGTGTCGCGATCGACGGCAAAAAGGCGCGTGATGGTGAAAACGGGCAGGTCGCTCATTGTCCGGGCTCCTTGGCGGCAGCTTGGAGGTATTCGTCGAGACGGTCGAAACGGTCGGGCCAGTAGGATGCAAGCTGTTCGATGCAGCGCTGGGGCGCATCAAGGCCTTCGGGCCGCAACACGCGTGGTCGTTGCTGCCCCTTGCGCCCGGCTGCGATCAGCCCGGCCTCTTCGAGCACCCTGAGGTGGCGGGAGATAGCCGGCTGGCTGAGATCGAAAGGTTCGGCCAGCTCGGCGACGCTCGCTTCCCCCTCGCCCAGACGAGCCAGAATGGCACGCCGTGTAGGGTCGGCGAGAGCTGCGAAAGCGCGGTCGAGCGAATCGTTCATAACGCATATGCTATATAACATTTAGGTTATGTAAAGAGGGCCACGGGACCGCAGCGTCGATCGACGCGTTGGCTACTGCATGAGTGAGGACATTGACGACTGCATTATCGTGGGCGCGGGGCCCGCAGGCCTTACTGCGGCGATCTATCTTGCGCGCTATCATCTCGATATCCGCTTGTTCGATTGCGGGACCAGCAGGGCGAGCTGGATCCCGACGAGCCACAATCACGCCGGGTTTCCCGATGGTATCAACGGCAATGAATTGCTCGAGCGAATGCGTGACCAGGCGGCCAAATACGGCGCGCTGCGCGAACCGAAGCGTGTGACCGATCTGAGCCGCGATGGTGAGCTTTTCATCGTCCGCTGCGACGAAGAGGAGTATCGCGCGCGTACCGTCTTGCTTGCCACGGGTGTAGTCAACAACCGGCCGGAGGGGATCGCAGACGAGCTGCATGACGAAGCCGTGTCACGCGGGCTGATCCGCTACTGCCCGGTCTGCGATGGCTACGAGGTCACCGACCGGCGTGTGGCGGTGATCGGCACCGGCGATCACGGAACCGCAGAGGCGCAGTTCCTCCGAACCTACACGAAGGATCTCACATTGGTTTCGCCCGGTGGCGATCACGACCTGTCGGAACAGTGTTCGGCAATGCTGGAGACGGCGGAAATCGCCCGCATCGCCGGGCCATGCGGCGGCTTCGCGATCGAGAACGGCAAGTTTGCTTTCGATACAGCCGATGGCCGTATGGCGTTCGACAGCATCTATCCCGCGCTGGGCTCGGTCGTGCGTTCGGGACTGGCCGTGAAATGCGGCGCGAAAGTGAGCGAGGGTGACTGCATCCTCGTCGGCGACCACCTTGAAACCAGCGTACCTGGGCTTTTCGCCGCGGGCGATGTCGTGCTCGGGCTGGACCAGATCAGCCACGCGATGGGACAGGCCGGGGTCGCAGCGACCACGATCCGCAACTATCTGTCTGAAAGGATGCCCCTGCGGCGCTAGTCGACGAAGTCGGCGTTCACGGTCAGCGTCTCGCTATCCCACGAGGGCACCGCCTGTTCGGTCAGCGGGACCATGAATGTCTTGCCGTCCGGCTTCTCGATCTCGGCGATATCGGTCGCGCCGTAATTTTCCACCGCGCAGATACGGCCAACGCGCTCGCCCGCATCCGTGACCACGGTCAGACCGATCAGGTCGGAAAAGTAGAACTCGCCTTCGTCCAGCGCAGGCAACGCGTCACGCGATACCGAAAGGGCGGTGCCGCGAAGCTGCTCGGCTGCGGTGCGACTGGTCACCTCGGCAAAGCGCGCGATGGCACCGCCCTTATTGTCGCTGCGGATCTTTGTGAGGGTCAGCATACCCTCGTTGAAGCTTGTGTGCGGTTTGAGGGCATCCACCCCCTCGCCGAACAGCTTCAGACGGACTTCGCCCGTCACGCCATGCGCACCGGTGACGGCAGCGAGCGTGAGGGGCTTGTCCGACATGGGCGCGATTACTCGCCCTTATCTTCCGAAGCGGCTTCGGTAGCTTCTTCAGCAGCGGCTTCTTCGGCCGGTGCTTCTTCAGCCGGAGCTTCGGCAGCAGCCTTGGCTTCTTCCTCGGCAGCCTTCTTGGCTTCCTCCGCTTCAGCGACCTTGGCGGCCTTTTCCTCGGCGCGTTCCTTGGCGGCTTCGCCCGGCTCGCCCTTTTGCGGGTTGTTCTTCGGCGCACGCTCGAGAATGCCGACCGCATCGAAGAAACGGTGGACACGGTCCGACGGCTTGGCGCCGACCGAAAGCCAGTGACGCGCACGATCTTCGTTGAGCTTCACGCGCTCACCCGAATCCTTGGGCAGCATCGGGTTGTAGGTGCCGATCTGCTCGAGATACTTGCCGTCGCGCGCAGCGCGCGAGTCGGCGACGACAATGCGGTAGTAGGGGCGCTTCTTGGCACCACCACGCGAAAGACGGATTGCAACTGCCATTTGGTATTACCTTTCGAATGTAAACGTCTGAAACTTATTTCTTCTTGAGGAGGTCCTGAAGGTCTGGCGGGAGCGTTTTGGGGTCCACACCGGGACCCTTGCCGCCACCCATTCCGGGCATGCCGCCGGGCATTCCGCCCGGACCGCCGAGACCCGGCATGGCAGCGCCCATACCCCCGCCGCCGAACAGCGCGCCGAGGCCCTTCAAACCGCCCATTTTCTTGATCTGCTTCATCGCGCGGGACATTTCCTGGTGCATCTTGAGCACCTTGTTCACGTCCTGCACCTGCGTGCCCGAACCGGCTGCCACGCGCTTCTTGCGCTTGGCGTTCAACAGTGCGGGGTTCTTGCGTTCCTTCGGCGTCATCGAGCCGATGATGGCATCCATGTGGACGAGCACCTTGTCGTCCATGTTCGAGGCCGCCATCGCCGCCTTGGCCTTTTTCATGCCCGGCAGCATGCCGGCGAGCATGCCGAGGCCGCCCATGTTCTGCATCTGCTTCAATTGCATGCGCAGGTCTTCGAGGTCGAACTGGCCCTTCGCCATCTTCTTGGCGAGCGCTTCGGCCTCGTCGGCCTGGATCGTCTCGGCGGCCTTTTCGACCAGAGACACGACATCGCCCATGCCGAGAATACGGCTGGCGACGCGTTTGGGATCGAACGCCTCGATCGCGTCGAGTTTTTCACCCGTACCCGCGAATTTGATCGGCTTGCCGGTGACATAGCGCATCGACAGCGCCGCACCGCCGCGCGCATCGCCATCCATCCGCGTCAGCACCACGCCGGTCAACGGCACTTCGCCGGTGAAGCTCTGCGCGACATTGACCGCGTCCTGGCCGGTCAGACTGTCGACCACCAACAGCACTTCGGTCGGTGCCGAAACGCTGGCAATCGCTTTCATCTCGGCCATGAGCGCTTCGTCGACATGCAGGCGGCCCGCTGTGTCGAGCAGCAACACATCGGCAGCCTGCAGCTTGGCGCTTTCCATCGCGCGGCGGGCGATATCGACCGGCTGCTGGCCTTCGATGATCGGCAGCGTCGCCACCTCGACTTGTTCGCCGAGCACCTTGAGCTGTTCCTGTGCGGCAGGCCGATTGACGTCGAGCGAGGCCATAATGGCCTTCTTGCCGTGCTTTTCGCGGATCAGCTTGCCAAGCTTGGCCGTGGTGGTCGTCTTACCCGAGCCCTGCAGGCCGACCATCATGATGACAACCGGGGGCTTGGCGGCAAAGTTCAGCTCGCGTGTCGCGGGATCGGAATCCTCGCCCCCGCCGAGCATGGCGGTCAGCTCGTCATCGACGATCTTGACGACTTGCTGCCCCGGCGTGACCGACTTCAGAACTTCCGAACCGATTGCCTTCTCGGTTACGGCATCGATGAAGCGGCGCACGACCGGCAATGCGACATCGGCTTCGAGCAGCGCGATGCGTATCTCGCGCATCGCCTCGCGCACGTCGTTCTCCGACAGCGCGCCGCGCCCTTTCAGGCGGTCGAAGACATTGCCGAGCCGGTCGGACAGAGTATCGAACATGCCTGCTTACTCCTCTCCAATGGCCAGCCACCGGATTAAACGCGAAAAACGCCGGCGGACGAGAACTCGTCGGCCAGCGTGGGGAATTCCCCGATGAAACCCAAGTTTGCGCCCGGGTGTGGTGGAAGCAAGCCGCAGCCGTCGCCACGACCTGCTACCATCAAACTCGGGAGAAATGGTGGAGCCTAGCGGGATCGAACCGCTGACCTCTACAATGCCATTGTAGCGCTCTCCCAGCTGAGCTAAGGCCCCGAGCCATTTCAAACGGCGCACCCTGGGAGGCGCGCCAGCCTTGCGGAGGCAGCCCTTTATGGGGCCGCCTCGCGCAACGCAAGAGAAAAATCAGCTATCGTCGGAATCGTCGTCATCACCCTTGGATTTGGTTTCGACACCGAGATCGTCGTCGCCGCCGAGGTCGACTTCATTGTCGGGCGAATCATCGTCCTCGTCGATGTCGATATCCAGATCGTCATCGTCGTCGCCGGACAGGTCGCTATCGGCTTCGCCCTTCTTGTCCTTCTTTTCCACCTCGGCGAGGATCGGCTGCTTCGACTTGAGCACCGGTTCCGGCGTCCATTCTTCCCCGCATTCGATGCAGCTAACGGGATCGTCCTTGTTCAGATCGTAGAAGCGGGTGCCGCAGTTCGGGCAGGTCCGCTTGGTGCCCCATTCAGGTTTGACCATGTGTAATCCTTAGAGTCTGTCACCCCCGACGCAGCGCCGCGGGGCCGTGAATTCGTAATTGTCTTGATGGGTTCCCGCTCGGCAGGAATCAACAGCGCGCGCGCCTTGCCAGAACGCATGTGCACTGTCAAAGCGCCGCAGCCGTATCCATAGCCAATTCCGGGACTCTCGATTGACCGCCCACCGCTTCATGCCCTCTCGCCCGCTGACCGGACGCATTCGCGTTCCGGGCGACAAATCGATCAGCCATCGTTCGTTGATGTTCGGCGCCCTGGCGGTAGGCCGCAGCCGCATTTCGGGCCTGCTTGAGGGTGAAGACGTGCTCGCCACCGCAGCCGCTCTGCGCGCGATGGGTGCCCACATCGAACGCGATGGCGGCGAGTGGGTGGTGCACGGCGTGGGTGTCGGCGGTCTATTGCAGCCCGATCAGGCGCTCGACATGGGCAATTCGGGCACCTCTACACGGCTCCTCATGGGCGTAATCGCGAGCCACGGGATCACCGCGACCTTCACTGGCGATGCCAGCCTGTCGAAGCGCCCGATGGATCGGGTTATCGACCCGCTTTCGACCATGGGTGCAAGCTTCACGCCCTCCCCCGGCGGCACGTTGCCGCTGATGATGGAAGGCATGCAGCCCGCAGTGCCGATCACCTACCGCCTGCCTGTGGCCAGCGCGCAGGTGAAAAGCGCGGTACTGCTTGCCGGTCTGAACACGCCGGGCACGACCACTGTGATCGAGCCGGTTCCGACGCGCGACCATACCGAGCGCATGCTGCGCGGGTTCGGCGCAGAACTGACGGTCGAGGAGGCCGATGGCGAGCGGGTCGTTCGCATTCACGGCCCCGCCGACCTGCAACCCTGCGACATCGCCGTACCGGGCGACCCGTCCTCAGCCGCCTTTTTCGCGGTGGCGGCCAGCGTGGTGCCGGGCAGCGACCTTGTAATCGAAAATGTCGGGCTCAATCCGACCCGCGACGGCATTTTCCGCGTACTCGAACAGATGGGCGCAAGCATCGACCATCTCGACGAGCGCGAGGTCGGGGGTGAGCCGGTTGCCGATCTGCGCGTACGCCACGCAGCGCTTCGCGGTATCGAGGTCGATCCCGCCATCGCGCCGAGCATGATCGACGAGTTTCCCGTGCTGTTCGTCGCCGCTGCCATGGCCGAGGGCACGACAGTGACCAAGGGCCTCCACGAACTCCGCGTGAAGGAAAGCGACCGCCTTGCCGCCATGGCTTGCGCTCTGCAAATGACGGGTGTCTCGCTAAAGGAAACGGACGACGGGCTGATCGTCGAGGGATCGGGCGGCAAACCGCTATCCGGGGGCGGCCCCGTCACCACGCATCTCGACCACCGCATTGCGATGAGCATGGCAGTGGCCGGCCTCGCCAGCCGCGAGGGGGTCGAAGTCGACAGCATCGAGCCGATCGCGACGAGCTTTCCCAATTTCTCCGCGCTGATCGAGGAGGCGACGGCATGATCTCGCTCGACTGGGCCAGTATGGTGGGTTTCCTCGGCACGGCCTGCATTATCGGAGCTTATGCCTATCTGACGTGGAAGGACGAACCGAACCCCTTCGTTCTGCATGGCACGAACCTCACCGGCGCCGCGTTGCTCACCGTATCGCTGCTGGTCCACACCAACTGGCCGAGCCTCGTGCTCGAAGGGTTCTGGGCGGCAATCGCTATCTGGGGCTTGGCAAAAGCGCTTCGCGGGCGGAGAACGAAAGCATGATTATCGCCGTAGACGGACCGACCGCCAGTGGGAAAGGCACCATTGCCAAGGCACTTGCCCGGCATTTCGGCCTGCCCCATCTCGATACCGGATTGCTCTATCGCGCGGTCGGGCGGCAGGTCTTTCTCGATGGCGGCGATCCCGACGACGGCGGAGATGCGTTGGCAGCGGCCAGCTTTCCCGACAGCCTGCTGGACGATCCGCAACTGCGCGACGAAGAAACCGGCGGGCTCGCCAGCCGCGTTTCGGTGCATCCGGCCCTACGCCAGGCGCTGTTCGAGCGGCAACGCGCTTTCGCGACCCAGGAAGGCGGAGCGGTGCTCGACGGACGCGACATCGGCACCGTCATCGCGCCCGAAGCCGACGCGAAACTCTTCGTCACCGCCAGCGTCGAGGCGCGCGCCCAGCGCCGTTTTCTCGAAATGCGCGAGCGCGGGGCCGGGGTCACTCTGTTGGAGATCCGTGACGATCTCCGCCGCCGCGACGAACGCGATCGCAATCGCGCGGTGGCGCCGTTGGTCCCGGCCGAGGATGCGATGGTGATCGACACCAGCGCGCTCGGTAAGGATGAAGCGATTGCCGCAGCGATCGAAGCGGTAACACAAGCCACCTCCTAAAGCCGGTCTCCGGCCGCCCCGCATATCCCGGTTGCCAGCACCCCTTTAATCCCATACCATGTTATATATCTCGCTATGGAGATTCGCATGATCGATGTCGTCGCGCAGATGGGGCCAGCCTTTCTGGGCAGCAGGCTAAAGCGGCTCGGTGAACGCATGCAGGCGGGCGCGGCCAGCGTCCTGACCGATGCGGGCGTGCCGTTGCAGCCCGGCCACATGACGGCGATGGCGGCGCTGAGGACCGGCCCCAAAACCGTCGGCCAACTTGCCGAGGCGAGCGGGACTAGCCAGCCGGGCATGACGCGGACGGTCGGGCACTTGAAGAAGCTGGGCCTTGCCACGGACGAGGCCTGCGCCGATCAGCGCAGCCGCATGATCGCGCTCACCGAACGGGGGCAGCGCATGGCGCTACGCATCGCGACCGAGGTATGGCCGAGGGTCGGCGCGGCAGCCGAGGAAATTCTTGCCCGCGTCGAGGGCGACTTTCTCCGCCATCTGGCGATCATAGAAGACGCGCTGGCCGAAGCCTCGATCGCGGAACGCGCAGCACGAACCAGCCCGCAAACGCTGTCCCTGCGCGATTACACGCCTACCCTCGCCCGCGAATTCCACGACATCAACCGCGAATGGATCGAGAGCATGTTCGCGATGGAAGAGGCCGACCGCGAAATCCTCGAGCATCCGCAGGAGCGGATCATCGATCCCGGGGGCGATATCCTGTTCGTCGAAGCGGCGGGGCTCGGTATCGTCGGGACTTGCGCACTGCTCAAAACCGGCCCGGGCGCCTTCGAACTGACCAAGATGGGTGTTCGCGAAAGCGCGCGCGGGCTGAAGGCGGGCGAATTCTTGCTCGCCGGAATGATCGAACGCGCGCGCGCGCTGGGCGCGGAGAAGCTCTACCTTCTAACCAACAGCAAGTGCGCACCGGCAATATACCTCTACGAAAAGCTCGGCTTCGAACACGATAACACGATCATGGAACGCTATGCCGCGCGTTATGAACGGTGCGATGTGGCGATGCTCTATACCGGCAGCTGATCCGTTTCCCCCGCCCGTTTTCCATCCACACTCGACAAGCGCCCGCGCCCCGGCGAAGGGTTGGCCTTCGGGGACAGGAGGACCGAGGAATGGACCGAGGCTATCGCAATTATCTCTGGCTCTTGACGCTGGTATGGCTGGCGGGACTCGCCGCATCCGGATGGTCGCCATACGACCGTGCGACGTGGTGGATGGAAATGGCGCCGGCGCTGATTGCACTGCCGATCCTTTGGAGTACCGCCGCACGTTTCCCGCTGACCTCGCTCGCACTCGCCCTCATCGGGTTCCACGGATTGGTTCTGATGCTCGGCGCAGCCTACACCTATGCGCGGGTGCCACTGGGCTTCGAGATGCAGCAATGGTTCGACCTTGCGCGCAACCCGTATGACCGTTTCGGCCATTTCGTTCAGGGGTTCGTGCCCGCCATCGTGCTTCGCGAACTGCTGGTGCGGCTTGGCGGGTTGAAGCCCGGCTGGTTGCTCACGCTTTTGGTCCTTGCCTGCTGCCTGGCGGTAAGCGCGAGCTACGAGTTGATCGAATTCGGTGCAGCTATGGCTCTCGGACAGGGAGCCGACGAATTCCTCGGCACTCAGGGCGACCCGTGGGACACGCAGTGGGACATGCTCATGTGCCTCATCGGTGCGGGCACATCGCTTGCGCTGATGACACGCCTGCACGACCGGCAACTGGCCGGATTGCGCAGTTAAGCCTTACCACGGCATTCCCGCCGAGACGCTCTCGCGCCCATGCGCTCGCCCCGTTCTGCGAGATCGATCCATTTCGCTCGGTTAACGATGGCCGGCCCGGCGCGGGTTTTCGTGCGTCGGACAGTGCAACATGCGGTGCCCGGCTTCCGAAGGCGCCCCCGCAATTCGCTTGCTTTTCACGCCCGTTTCGCCTAGGCGCGCGCCCGTTCTCCAATCTTTCGGATTGAAAGGACCTTCGCGGCGGTATCCGGCCTCGCGAAGACGTCGGCCCTCTTGCCCCGTACGGCCCGTGCAATGGTGCGCAGGCAGACGGGTAAAGACCCCGGGAAAACCGGTGGCCGGTAGCAAAACGAACGTTAGGACTACTCACTTATGGCAACTGCAGCCAACCCCACTCGCGACGATTTCGCCGCGATGCTCGACGAGCAACTCGGCGGCGCAGACGATGGCGGCTTCGAAGGCCGTGTCGTCAAGGGCACCGTCACCGCCATCGAAAACGGCATGGCGCATATCGATGTCGGCCTGAAAAGCGAAGGCCGTGTCGACCTCAAAGAATTCCAGCGCTCCGAAAACGAAACCGCGCCCGGCGTCGGTGACGAAGTCGAAGTCTATGTCGACCGCGTCGAAAACGCCGAAGGCGAAGCGATGCTCAGCCGCGACCGCGCCCGCCGCGAAGCTGCCTGGGACAAGCTCGAAAACGAATTCGGCGAAGGCAAGCGCGTCGAAGGCCGCATATTCGGCCGCGTCAAGGGCGGCTTCACCGTCGACCTCGATGGTGCTGTGGCCTTCCTGCCCGGCAGCCAGGTCGACATTCGCCCCGTGCGCGACGTCACCCCGCTGATGGACATGGCCCAGCCCTTCCAGATCCTCAAGATGGACCGCCGCCGCGGTAACATCGTCGTCTCGCGCCGCGCGGTTCTCGAAGAAACCCGCGCCGAACAGCGCAGCGAACTGATCGACAAGCTGGCCGAAGGTCAGGTGATCGACGGCGTGGTCAAGAACATCACCGATTACGGCGCCTTCGTCGACCTCGGCGGTATCGACGGCCTGCTGCACGTCACCGACATGAGCTACAAGCGCGTCAACCACCCCAGCGAAATGATCGAAATCGGCGCGACCGTGACCGTCCAAATCATCCG
>CAMYIQ010000222.1 GCA_947258465.1 uncultured Erythrobacter sp. | reverse complement strand
CTCTTCGGCCAGATTGCCGGCAAAGCCCTGCACGAACCATTTGGTCGCGCCATAGACCGATCCCTTGAGGTGATCGCGGCCGGCTTTCGAACCGGTGACGACGAAATGCCCTTTGGTCTTGCGGAGATGCGGCAGCGTGGCGTGCGCGGTGGTGAGCACGGCAAGCACGTTGAGATGGATCATGGTGTGCCATTCTTCGGGGTCGCCCTTCTCTATCCCCGGTTTCGATACGCCGGTGCCTGCATTGGCGTAAACCGCATCGAGCCCGCCGAAATGGCTCACCGCCTGTTCGACCGCCTTGTCGAGTTGCCCGCGATCCGTGATGTCGCACGGCAGGGCCAGCGCGGCGTCGCCGATTTCCCCGGCCAAGCGTTCGAGTGCGTCCTGCGAGCGGGCGAGCAAGGCGACATTCCATCCGGCACTGGCGGCCGCACGGGCCGTGGCCGCGCCGATGCCGGTAGAAGCGCCGGTGATGAGTAGCGTCCTGGTCATAAGGTCTCCGGAAGAATAGCTTTCCATCACAGTGTTCCTGCGCGGTTATCGTTCCGGCCTCGCCACAATGTCGTTCCTGTCCTCGCCAATGCGCGCGGAGCGGGTTATGTCGGGAGGACGGTGGCTTGGCAGGGGGGTGCCATGATTGGGAGCAATCTCAGCAGGAGCGAGCGACGCGCCGATGCGCGTGCGGTAGGGACGGAAGGGAAGCGCTGGATCCGTTCGTGGATAAACGTCTTCCGCTGCGAAACGGAAGCGCGGGTACCGGCGGACGAGGCCCGTCTCGGTGAACTGATCGGTGAAGGTGAGTATACCTGCATCGGCAAATCGCATTCCTATAACGGCGTGCAGGTGGTGCCCGGCGTGACCGCGATGATGATGCGCGAAGGCGGGCTCAAAACCCTGGCCTACGATGCCGCGACCGAGACTGTGCGTGTCGGCGCCTCGGTATCCGTGCGCGATCTGAAGCTGTTCCTGCGCGACGAACACGGTCGGGGCCTTCACAATTCGGGCAATTATATGGAGCAATCCGTTGTCGGCGCGCTGGCGACCGGCACGCATGGCTTCGGCCCGCGTGCGGTGATGGCCGACAGTATCGTCGAGCTGACTTTCCTGAACGGTGCGGGGCAGCGGGTGACGCTGAAACGCGGCGATCCCGATTTCGCCTATGTCGCCCTGTCGTTCGGCACGATCGCGCCGATCGTCGAACTGGTGCTCGAGACCAAACCGCTCGAACCCTATATCTCGGTCAGCTCGATGAGCCGTCTGTCGAAACTGGACGAGCTGAAGCAAGGCTCGATCGCGGCGAACTGGGCAGTGATGCCCTATACCGACCCCGACGATCCGGTGATCATGCTCCATGCGCTGGCCGAATGCGATAAGGGGCAGGAACCGCTCGCCCACCCCGAAGCCAGGGGCGGCAGTGGCTGGTTCGCCAAGTGGTTCCTCAAGCGCTATTACAAGTTCGATCGGTTCCTGCCGAAACTGCGCCGTCCGATGCAGCGGTTCATCGACTGGCTCGACCTCAAGCAGAGCGAGCGCGTGGTCACCGATCCGGACGACCTCGATTATCTCTACGATCCCAAGCCGGGGCTGAAGGAAAACCGCGCACCGAGCATCACGCGCGGGCTCTTCTCGACCACATATACGGGCTACAATCTCGCCTTTTTCGTACCGCTCGAAAAAGCGCCCGCCGTGGTAAAATTCATCATTCACGAGGCCGATGCGCTGCGCGATCTGGGCTTCTATCTCAAAGGCATCATTTCGGTACGCGAATTGCCGGGCGAAGCGGGGCTGCATTTCGCCGCCAATGCGCGCCAGCCGATGGCGGCGATCGACCTGTTCGCCGATCCGCGCGATTATGCCTGGCTCGAGCGGCTCCAGCGGCTGGTCATGCAATACGAACCCGATACGCGCCCGCATTTCGGCAAGAGCGCGCTGGGGCCGCATTTCCGCGATAGTCTCGGCCAAGGGCATCTCGATCGGTTGATGGCCATCCATCGTACACACTACCCGCAGGGCAGGCTGATGTTTTCGGAACGCGTGCGCACGATGCTCGATGTCGGCCGCCCGCTACCGGGCGAGGCGGCGGCGGATTCGGGGTTGGCCGACTGAAATTTCGGCGGAACATGCGCGAAGTCGTGCGTTGAGACAATGTGTCCGTCCCGCTCCGTTTCCTGCTGATAGCCATGCCGGTCTTGCTGCTGGCTGTGCTGGTCGTGTGGCTGCTTCAGACGCGGACGAGTGCGGAAGATCCCGTCGTCGAGCAGGCGCAGGCCGAAATCGAACCGGCCAAGCTATCCCCCGCGCAGCAAGCGCTCGATCGCGAGATCAGCCGGATCGGCGGCGGTTTCGCGGGCCATGTCGGCATTGCCGTGCGCGATATCGAGGCTGGCGAAACGCTGCATTTCAACGGATTGGAGCGTTTCCCGCAACAAAGCGTCAGCAAGCTGTGGGTGGCGATGACCGCTCTGGACGAAGTCGATGCGGGCCGTCTGGAGCTGGCCGAAATGGTCGAAATCCGCAGCCGCGATCTGACGGTGTTCTACCAGCCGATCCGCAAGATCGTGCGGCGGCAGGGCAGCTTCTCCTCGGATTACGCCGACCTGATTGCCCGCGCGATTATCGAAAGCGACAATACCGCGAACGACCGTGTTTTAAGACGCATTGGCGGGCCGGAGGCGGTGCAGGATTTCCTCGACGGTCATGGTCTGGCGAGCATCCGTTTCGGCACCGACGAACGGACCAAGCAGAGCGCGATCGCCGGGCTGGAATGGCGCCAGTCCTATTCGCAGGGGCCGGCCTTTTTCGATGCGCGCGACGAGGTCCCCGATGCGCGTCGGCGCGAGGCTTTCGAAACCTATCTTGCCGATCCGCAGGACGGGGCGCCGCCGGTGGCGATCGTCGAGGCACTGGCCCGCCTTCATCGCGGCGAGTTGCTATCCGAAGAGGCGACCCGTTTGCTGCTGGATACGCTGGAGCGGACCAAGAGCGGACCCAGGCGGCTGAAGGCGGGAGCGCCCGAGGGCTGGACCGTGCGCCACAAGACGGGCACCGGACAATTCTTCGACGGGGAGCAATCGGGTTACAACGATGTCGGCATCGTCACTTCTCCCGCAGGGCGCAGCTTCGCCATCGCAGTTATGATTGCCCGCACGCGCGAGCCGACGCCTGTGCGGATGGAAATGATGCAGGAGGTCGTTCGGGCCGTGGCGCGCTACGATGCAGCGCAATACGGGCCTCAGCGTTCGAACGATTCGCCTATCGCGGCCGTCGGCGCTGCGCCGGGCGCGATACCGTAATCGACATGGGACCAGATCCTCTCATGGAAGAAATAGAGGATGAGCTTGGTCACCACTTCCAGCCCGCCGATGGATGCAGCCGTAGCGATGTTGCCGGTAAAGAGCCATGCGAGCAGCATGGTGTCGAGCGAGGCGAGAACGCGCCAGGTTGCCGTCTTGCTTGTGCTGCGCGAATAGCTCTCGCGCCGCTTGTCGCCGGTGAGAAACGTGCCCCAGCGGTTCCACTCCCAGAACCGTTCGTGGAGATAATAAAGCACCATTTTGGTGACGACTTCCGCTGTCGCAATCAGCCCCGCAGTGCCGAGGGCTTCTTTCTTGCTGTGTTCGAGGCCGAAGACGGGGCCGAGATAGGCGATGAGCAGGTAGGACAGCAGCAGCGTGTCTAGCGAGCCGACCACACGCCAGGAAATCGCCTTGGCGAGCGAGCGGCGCCGCGTGACCGGCGAATGGGCCGATGCCTGGCGGGCGTGGTTCTCGGGCTTGGGCCGCGAAAGCCCCTCAGCATCGCGCATGACCGGCCTTTATTCAGAGTTACGGGGATTTGTCGAGCGCGCGCTTCGGGACCCAGCGCATGACGCCGCCCGCCAGCGGCGTCCACAGCCCGGTACGGATACCGGCCGCGGCGAGCGTGTCGCTGGTCCACTGGTTGCAGGTATTGCCCAGATGATACGTGCCCGGCGCATCGTAAAACACGTCGTTGTCGAAATAGCCGGGATGGATGATGCGGCCTTCCAGCGGCGGTACGACCCGTTCGATCGCCGTCACCAGCCGGGCATATTCGCCGGGTGCGATCCGCAGCACGCGCAGCGTCGGACTTCGGGCAGGGCGGATGTAATGCGCGACATGGAGCAGGCCGTCGCCATTGGCGAGCGCGCCGACCGCCGTCGACAGCGTCATATCTCCCCAGGTCGGCGTGTCGAGAAACACATCGCGCTCCCCCCAGCTCACCGAGACATGCGTGTAGGGGCGATAGGGCATCGACAGATCGCGCGCGGGGAAATCCGTCCGCCAGTCCTTTTGCGGGGACACCAGCGGCATGACGATGGCGGTGTGCACGCCATTGGTTTCCACCATGATGTCGATCCCGGCAGCAGACTCGGTCCAGCCCGCATTGCGCGGGATGGCGCTGCCGATCCATGCGGTCAGAAGAAACAGGGTCGCCAGCGTTGCGGGAACGGCCAGTGCCCAGCCAATCCACTTCGCCGCGCGGTTCACCGTATGCGGCTCTTACGCAGCCACAGGATCGACCAGTCGCCATTGACCAGCCGCCGCGACAGGCGAAAGCCGAGCGCGCGATAGGCGCGGCGTACGCGGCTTTCCTGCGTTTCGAGCAGGCCTGCCAGGAGCAGGCTTCCGCCCGGCGAGATTGCCGCGGCAAAAGACGGCGCAAGCTCCACCAGCGGCCCGGCGAGGATATTGGCGATGAACAGATCGTATGGCCCGCGCAGCGCGAGAAGCGGATCCTCCATTCCGTCGGCGATCACCATGGTCAGTTCGCCCGGTCCGTCGCCTTCGGCAATCGCATTGGTCGCCATATTGTCGCGCACCACATCCGCGCAGACCGGATCGATATCCGATGCGGTGGCCGTGGCGTTCGGCCAGAGGTGCATGGCGGCGAAGGCCAGCAGGCCGGTGCCCGTGCCGATATCGACGGGATTGCGCGCGACCACGCCTTCGCGCTTTATCAGGTCGAGCATGGCCAGGCAGCCCGCCGTCGTTTCGTGCTGGCCGGTGCCGAAGGCCTGGCTTGCCGGAATGACGAAATCGACCATGCCCGGATCGGCGGGGTGCTCGGGAGTGCGTACGTGAAACCGGCCCGCCCGGATCGGATCGACGCCCTTCTGGCTTTCGGTCACCCAGTCGGTATCGGGCAGCTTTTCGACGTTGAATGCGGGAGGCTTGGCTTCGAACAGCGCGGCCACGCGTTCCAGATCGGCCGGTTCGGGCTTGCGGTCGAGATAGACTTCGAAGGTCCATTCGTCGGGCAGATGGTCGGCGACCTCCATCCCGGTGACGACCCATTCGGCAGGCCAGTCGAGCGCATCCTCATGCGCGACCAGCGCCGCCCTGGCGACCGATTTGGATACCTCGGCCTGGATCTTCCAGGCGTCACCCACCGCCGCGTTCCTTGGCGAGCCGTTTATCGAGGCGGGCCTCGATCGCATCGGCATAGCGCGTGCAGCTCATCCCGCCGACCAGCGATCCGCCGGCCGCGCGTTCGACCATCTTGCTGGCGGAGGGATGCGGGGTGAGCAGCAGGTCGCACTTCACCTCACGCAGACGCTGCAACCCGGCGCGATAGGCGGCGACATAGCCGGGATGATCGGCGAAGCGGTACGTATCGCTGCTGACCGGCGAGAGCGAATCGGCATAGACGATATCGAGACATTCCCCCGCATCATCGCAGGACTGCCATGTCCAGCTCAGCGCGCCGGGCGAATGCCCGGGGGTGGACAGCGCGGTGAGCGTGGCGGTTTCGCTGCGGACCGTGTCGCCATCGTCGACCACCACGTCGACCCCGACCGGTTCCATGGCATCGTGCATGCCGAATTGCGGGTTCTGCGGGTCGGATTCGCCCGTTCTCAGGACCTCGACCGCTCTGCGCGAGGCGACGACATGCGCGCCGCTGGCTTGTTTGATCAGCGCATGTCCGCCGGTGTGATCGAAATGCTCGTGGCTGTGCAGCAGGCTGGCAACCTCATTGGGGCGGAAGCCGAGCTTGCCGATATTGTCGAGAACCACCCTGGCGCCTGCCTCGGTCCCGCTGTCTATCAGCACGTGGCCCTGCTCGCCTGCGATAAGGATCGCCGAAATGCCGCAGGTGCCGACGTAATAGGTCGATCCATGGATACGATAGGGCGGGGCGGGCTTGTCCCACTTGTCCCATTTTGTGCAGCCGGCCGCCCATTGCTGCGGCGAGACGCGTTCGGGCTCGGGCAGCGGATCGGGGCGCTGGATCGGCGGGGCGCAGGCGGTAAGCAGCGCGGTCAGAGCCAGCGCGCAGTTCATTTTAGCGGACATGGCTGGCTCCATTGGCATCGAGCGTCGCGCCGGTCATGCTCGGCGGTGCATCGAGCGCGCAGAAAGTGATGATCCTGGCGATTTCCTCCGGCTGGGCCACGCGGCCGAGCGGGATATCGGCCAGCAGGCCCGAACCGCCCCGGCTTTCGAGATAATCGCCCGCCATGGAAGTGTCGGTGAAGCCGGGTGTGATCGCGAAGCTCAATATGCCTTCCGCCGCATAGTGCCGGGCGATGGTCTTGTGCATTGCCAGCATCCCGCCCTTGCTGGCCGCATAGTGCCAGTGCGCGGGCGAATCGCCGCGATGGCCCGCCCGGCTGGCGACGTGGACGATGCGCCCCGGAACGCCGCGTTCCCGCCAGTGCTTCACCGCGAAACGGCTGAGCTGCGCCGCGGCGGTCAGGTTGATCCGCATCGTATCTTCCCAGGCGTCGAGCCATTCGATGTCCGAGCGATCGATCGGATTGGGATCGAACAGGCCGGCATTGTTGATCAGCACGTCGATCGCGCCGCCGAGGCGGGCAAGGGCGGCTTCCCACAATTCATACGGGGCGCCCGGTTCGCAGAAATCGGCCGGAACCGTGTCGACCGAAGCGCTCTTCGTCGCCTGGCCGATGACCTCGGCGCCGCGCGCTTCGAGCGCCGTCTTGGCTGCCGCGCCGATCCCGCGGGAACTGCCGGTAAGGAGGATGTTCGTCATAGGCTGCGGTTACCGCCTCTCCACTCCCGCGTCACCCCCGCGAAGCAGCAGGCCCGGATAAGCAGCCCGTTCGGCAGTGCGGACAACAGAACTTCCCCCTTTGGCGGGAATGGAGGGCTATCGGGAAAGTGCGGGTTCTACGCCTTGCACCATGCGCCAGCTTCGCTAAGGGAAGGCCTCCAAATTTTCCAACCGGACGAAACGCATGGCCAACCGCCCGATCGCACCGCACCTTCAGATATGGAAATGGGGACCGCATATGGCGGTCTCGATCCTCCACCGCATCACCGGCGATGGGCTGGCTTTTGTCGGCCTCGGCGTGCTGCTGTGGTGGCTGGGCGCGATGGCTGCCGGCCCGGCGGCATATGCGACTTTCGAAGCGGTCATGGGATCGCCGCTGGGCATGGTCGTGCTGGTCGGTCTGTCCTGGGCCTTTTTCAGCCACATGACGAGCGGCCTCCGGCACTTCGTCCTCGATATTGGCGCCGGTTACGAACTCGACACGAACAAGACGTGGTCGATCCTCGTGCCGCTGGTCGGCATCCTCCTTACCGCGGGCTTCTGGGCCCTCGTCCTTCTCAAGTGAGCTGACTGAACATGGGTAACGGAACCTCCATCGGACGCGTGCGCGGGCTCGGCTCGGCGCATGAGGGCGCGCATCACTGGCTGGTGCAGCGCTTTACCGCTATCGGCAATCTGGTGCTGATGCTCTTCCTCGCGGTCAGCCTCGCGCTGCTGCCGGACTATTCTCACGCCACCGTTACCGGCTGGGCCGCGCAGACGCTGCCCGCCACCGCGCTGGCATTGCTGATCGTCTCGGTCTTCTGGCACGCACGCCTCGGTTTGCAGGTGCTGATCGAAGACTATGTTCACGACGCCGGCACCAAGTTCGGCGCGCTTGCCCTTCTCAACCTTGCAACCATTGGCGGCGGCGCCTTCGGCCTCGTTTCGATCGCCCGCATCGCCCTCGGAGGAGCCGCCTGATGGCCCGTACCGACACTTTCAGCATCAACGGCCGCGAATATCCGATCACCGACCACACTTATGACGTCGTCGTCGTCGGCGCGGGCGGATCGGGTCTGCGCGCCACCATGGGCGCGGCCGAAAGCGGCCTCAAGACGGCCAACATCACCAAGGTTTTCCCCACGCGCTCGCACACCGTGGCGGCGCAGGGCGGCATTGCGGCCAGCCTCGGCAACAATTCGCCCGATCACTGGTCGTGGCACATGTACGATACCGTCAAGGGCTCCGACTGGCTCGGCGATCAGGACGCGATCGAATATCTCGTGCGCGAAGCGCCGCAGGCGGTTTACGAGCTGGAGCATGCGGGCGTGCCCTTCAGCCGCAACGATGATGGCACGATCTATCAGCGCCCGTTCGGCGGCCACATGCAGAATATGGGTGAAGGCCCGCCGGTGCAGCGCACCTGCGCCGCCGCCGACCGTACCGGCCACGCCATGCTGCACGCGCTCTATCAGCAGAGCCTGAAGTATGACGCGGACTTCTTCATCGAATATTTCGCGCTCGACCTGATTATGAAGGATGGTCAGTGCGTCGGCGTGATCGCCATGTGCCTGGATGATGGCACGATCCACCGCTTCCGCTCGAAGGCGGTCGTTCTGGCGACCGGCGGCTATGGCCGCTGCTATTTCACCGCGACATCGGCACATACCTGCACCGGCGACGGTGGCGGCATGGTGCTGCGCGCAGGCCTGCCGCTCCAGGACATGGAATTCGTCCAGTTCCACCCGACCGGCATTTATGGCGCGGGCGTGCTCATCACCGAAGGCGCGCGCGGCGAGGGCGGCTACCTCACCAATTCCGAGGGCGAGCGCTTCATGGAACGCTATGCGCCTAGCGCGAAGGACCTCGCCTCGCGCGACGTCGTATCGCGCTCGATGGCGCTCGAAATGCGCGAAGGCCGCGGTGTCGGTCCCGAAAAGGACCACATCTACCTCCACCTCGACCATATCGACCCGAACGTGCTGGCCCAGCGCCTGCCGGGCATTACCGAAAGCGGCAAGATTTTCGCCGGGGTCGACCTGACGCGCGAGCCGCTGCCGGTCACGCCGACCGTGCACTACAATATGGGCGGCATTCCCTGTAACTATCACGGCGAAGTGATGGCGGGCGACACAAACGATCCGGAAAAGATCGTCCCCGGCCTGTTCGCGGTGGGCGAGGCGGCCTGTGTCTCGGTCCACGGTGCGAACCGTCTCGGCTCGAACTCGCTGATCGACCTCGTGGTGTTCGGCCGCGCGACCGGCCACCGTCTCAAGGAACTGATCAAGCCGGGCACCAGCCATGACGAGCTGCCCGCCGACAGTGCGGAAATGTCGCTCACGCGTCTCGACCATTTCCGCCATGCCGATGGCGCCACGCCGACCGCGGCGCTGCGTGCGGACATGCAGAAGACCATGACCCGCCATGCCGCCGTGTTCCGCGACAGCAAACTGATGGCCGAGGGCGTGGAAAACCTGAAGCAGATCAACAAGCGGATGGAGGACGTGAAGGTCCACGATCGCTCGCTGATCTGGAACAGCGACCTGATCGAAACGCTCGAGCTCGACAACCTCATGGCGCAGGCCAATGTCACCATGGCATCGGCCGAAAACCGCAAGGAAAGCCGCGGCGCCCACGCGCACGAGGATTTTCCCGACCGCAACGATGGCGAATGGATGAAGCACACCATCGCCTGGTTCGACGGCTGGGGCGGAAACGGCGGCGGCGTGAAGATCAACTACCGCCCGGTCCACGAATACACGCTGACCGACGACGTCGAGTACATCAAGCCGAAGAAGCGGGTTTATTGATCAGAACTGAGAACCATCATTGGGTGCCGAAGTTTCTATTGCGAAACTTCGCCTCCGATGATGGTCGAGTTTATTCATTCGATTTGGCGACGGGCGAGATTGGCAAGCGCCCACCAAAGCAACTCGCGTCGTCGCTTAACTTCAACCAACTTATGGTCGGCGATGCTCCTCATGTCTTTGAGCAGACGTTCGAGCTGATCGAAACGGCGGCGGCGCCCGTCATCAAGAAGGCCCTTAATCAGCATAGGTTATCCGATCTGTCAGGCGAAGACCGCTTTGCCCTGTCCAGATTTGTTGCCGCACAGTCGTTTCGCACGCAAGCATACCGTGAAGGGTTAAGCGCCAGTCGCAGGGGCTACGATATCGGCAAAGTCATCTCCGCTCATTGCGACGACATCGATCAGTTGGCTAATCTGATCGCTATGCGCCGGTGGGCCTTGATGCGTACCGGGGAAGATCGACCGTTTGTAATCGGG
>CAMYIQ010000221.1 GCA_947258465.1 uncultured Erythrobacter sp. | reverse complement strand
ATTCGCTCCCAGCACAGCCGCGTATTTCACTGCCTCTTCGGGAACACCCAAAGCAAGGCTGCTCTCGGTCAGGCGATAAAGCGCTTCGGGCGCGTGGCTGGTGGTCTCGTACGTATCGACCACGTTCTGAAAGCGGATCTGTGCCGCGATCCATTTGCCCGAGCGTTGGTAATGGCGGCCGATTTCCATTTCCTTGCCCGCCAGGTGATCGCGCACGAGGTCGATCTTGAGCCGGGCATCGGTCGCGTAATCGCTGCTGGGAAAACGGCGGTTGATCTCGTTGAGCGCGATTAGCGCCTGATCGGTGATCTTCTGGTCACGCTGCACATCGCTGATCTGCTCGTAATAGCTGAGCGCGATCAGATAGAAGGCGTAAGGCGCATCCTTGTTGCCGGGGTGGATTTGCAGGAAGCGCTGGGCCGCCTGGATCGCCTTGTTGTAATCCTGCGCCACGTAATAGCTGAAGGCCCCCATCAACTGGGCGCGGCGAGCCCAGGGCGAATAGGGATGCTGGCGTTCGACCTCGTCGAACAGGGCGGCAGCAAGCTGGGCCTGGCCCCTGTCGAGCCGGCTCTTGGCCTCCCTGTAAAGCGTTTCCACGTCGCGCGCGACATAGGCGGTATCGCGGGGACCATTGTCGCGGCCCGCGCATCCGGCGGTGAGGAGCGTCGCGCCCGCAAGCGCGGCGCCGAGGATGAGCTTGGTGGATGAGCGGGTCTGGGTCTTCATGGGAAGCAGCCTATAGCCAGCGTCCCGATGAACGCCAAGTGAAGTTCGTGCCGCTGTCCCCGGCCCCGCAGGCGCGCCCTCACCCCGCCGCCGAACGCGGCTCTTCGGTGCTGGCGATCTCGTCCGGCGCATCCCACAGCAAATGGCGGTTATCGAGCATTACGAGGTTCGCGCTGCGGATGACCTCGCCCTTGGTGCGGTATCCGAGCAATTGTTCGGCCTGCGTGTCGGGATTGCCGATCAGTACGCGCAGTTCTTCGGACGTGAAGTCGCTCAGCCCGCGAGCCCGCTCGATACCCTTGCTGTCGTAGATATGGAGCACGTCGCCGCGGGTGAAATCGCCCGTCATCGAGATCACATCGCTCCGGCGGATCGGCCGGTCACCGCCAAGCGCGGACGCGGTGGCATCGGCAATCACGATGCTGCCGGCCATCTGCAGGCGGTTGGCGATCCAGCTATCCCAGCCCGATAGCGGATTGGGGTGCGGCAGGATCTTGGTCGAGCGGCGCATGCCGTTAAGCACGTTCGATACCGGGCGATCGGCCTCGCCCTGCGCGATCCAGGTGGTGACACCGGCTTCCTGCGCCATATTGGCGGCCAGCAGCTTGGTTTCCATCCCGCCAGTGCCAAGCGTACTCTTGCCCTTGGTGGCGTCCATATACATGCTGACATCCTCGACCTCGGGGACGAAGCGCGCCTCGGGATCGTCGGGATTGCGATCATAGAGACCGTCGACGCCGGTAAGGATGACGAAATCGTCCGCACCGACCATCTGGGCGACTTTCGCCGCAAGCCGGTCGTTGTCGCCGACGCGAATCTCCTCGGTGGTGATCGTATCGTTTTCGTTGACGATGGGGACGACTTCGGATTCGAGCAGGCGGTGGACCGTATTGCGCGTATTGAGGAAGCGGCGATGATCCTCGAAATCGCCCAGCGTCAGCAGCACCTGAGCGATTTCGAAGCCGAACTCGTGCCCCACTTGTTTATAGGCATTGAGCAACAGCGGCATGCCGCAGGCGGCTGCGGCCTGCTTGTCGGAAACCCCGGCGCTTTCGGGCGTTTCTCCGATGATGCGCAGGCCCAGCGCAACCGAGCCGGAAGAGCAGAGGATGACCCTGGTCCCCTCCGCGCGCAATTGAGCGATGTCTTCCAGCAGGCGTTGGAGGAAACCGTAGCGCGGTGTGAGCAGTTCCTGGTTGGCGAGCAGCGCCGAACCGATTTTGACAACGATAGTTCGCCGATGTGTCATGGTATTCAAATGTTGCCTTGGCTTGAAATTTATCGAGCGCAATGTAGATAGGCCTTGTGCAGTGCACAACCGGAATTTCAAGAATATCCAGAACGAAAGAACAGGTATGTAATAGATATAGTTAAGCGCAACAATTCCATTGAATTGCCTTCTATATTTAAGATACCGCAACAAACGACAAGGGGCTCGTCGCCCGGAAACGGATTCTAGTCATAATCAAAACTATTTGTATTGTCGGCTGCGGAAAAATGGGCTCCGCGTTACTGTCGCAATGGGTGCAAGGCCCCGAGGCGATCACGGTCGTCGATCCTGCCGGGAGCGACGTCCCCGAGGGTGTGGCGCTGGTTGCCGACCGCGCCGAAATTGCCGATCGCAAATTCGATCTGATCGTCGCGGCGGTGAAACCGCAACTGATCGACGATATCCTTGCCGATTATGCCGACATGCTCGCGCCGGGGGGCTATGTCCTGTCGATTGCGGCGGGCTATTCGGCGGGCCGCCTGTCGCACCTGATGGGCGATGCGCCGGTCATCCGCACCATGCCCAATCTGCCCGCCGCCATCGGGCGGGGCGTCAGCGGCATCTGCGCCGGCCCCCACGCCGGTGACGGACATATCGCCCATGCGCAGGACTTCATGGGGCGCGCCGGAACGACCGTGACCGTCGACAGCGAGGAGAAGCTCGACCGGGTGACCGCAGTGGCCGGATCAGGCCCGGGCTATGTCTTCGAAATCGCCCGTGCCTATACCGAAGCCGCCATGGCGCAGGGCTTCGACGAGGAGGAGGCCCGCGCAATGGTGCTCGGCACGATCGGCGGCGCGATTGCCATGGCCAGCGAACCGGGCGCGCCGAGCCTTGAGGAACTGCGCAATTCGGTCACCAGCAAGGGCGGCACGACCGCCGCCGGGCTGAATGCGCTCAATGGCGATGGTGGCCTGTCTACCCGCCTGCATGATACGTTGCAGGCAGCCTATGACCGGGCGGTCGAGCTGCGCTGACACTCCGCGCCTCCCGCCCCCGAACGAACAGAACGAGAGAGAATATGACCGACCAGACACTCGACCCGCAGATTCACATTCACGATCTCGGCCAGCGCGCCCGCAAGGCCGCGCGCGGGCTGCTGTCCGCCGGTACCGAGGCGAAGAACACCGCCCTGCGCGAAGCCGCCAAAGCGCTGCGCAGCCGCAAGGGCGAACTGCTCGAGGCCAATGGACAGGACGTGAAGAGTGTCGAGGGGAAAAAGCCCGAAAGCTTCATCGACCGCCTGCGCCTGACCGATGACCGGATCGAGGGCATGGCGGGCGCGCTGGAAGAAATCGCCGAGCTGCCCGATCCCGTCGGCCGCCAGCTCGCCACCTTCGAACGGCCCAACGGTCTCACCATCGAACGCGTGGCCGTGCCGATCGGCGTGATTGGCATGATCTACGAATCGCGCCCCAATGTCGGCGCCGATGCCAGCGCGCTGTGCCTGAAAAGCGGCAATGCGGTGATCCTGCGCGGCGGCAGCGAAAGCCGCCATTCGACTCGCGTGATCGTCGAATGCATGCGCGCCGGGCTGAAGGCCGCCGGCCTGTCCGAAGATGCCGTGCAGACCGTCCAGACCACCGACCGCGATGCCGTCGCGGCCTTGCTCAAGGCCGATGAATTCGTCGATCTGGTGATCCCGCGCGGCGGGCGCGGGCTGGTCGAGCTGGTGCGCGATCAGGCCTCCGTCCCCACGCTCCTCCATCTCGACGGCAATTGCCACAGCTATGTCCACGAAGCGGCCGATATCGACAAGGCGGTCAAGGTCATCCGCAACGCCAAGCTGCGCCGCACCGGCGTGTGCGGGGCGACCGAAAGCGTGGTGGTCGACCGCGCGGTGGCCGAAGCCTTCATCCCTAAATTCGCCGACGCCATGGCCGGCGATTGCGAATTGCGCGGCGATACCGATGCGGTCGCGATCGACGCCCGGCTCAAGCCCGCGAGCGAGGAAGACTGGCACACCGAATATCTCGACCCCATCGCCAGCGTGAAGGTGGTCGACGGGCTCGCGGAAGCCATCGCCTGGGTCGAGGAGCATTCGAGCCACCACACCGATGCCATCCTCACCGAGGACGACGAGGCCGCGCGCACATTCATGACGAGCATCGACAGCGCCATCGTGATGCACAATGCCAGCACCCAGTTCGCCGATGGCGGCGAATTCGGCATGGGCGCGGAAATCGGCATCGCGACGGGCAAGATGCACGCCCGCGGCCCGGTCGGCCTCGAACAATTGTGCAGCTTCAAATATCTCGTCCACGGCGACGGGCAGACGCGGCCGTAATCCCGGTTCGCGCACCCGTATTCGCGGATACGGGTGCGCGAAACACAGCCCCCCTCGGCCACCGGAAATTTTCCTACTCGCGCCTTTTCTGCTCCATCCTCGCGGATGAGCAAGCCACCTCCTCCCCTCCCCGCCCGTTCGACCGAGCTTATAACAGGCTTCACCCCCGTCCCCCGGCTCAAGGACCGCTCCAACGGGTGGAAGCCGCATGTCCAGCGCGCCTTTATCGAGGCGCTGGCCGACACCGGCAGCGTCGCCGCCGCCTGCCGCAGCGTCCGCCGCTCCACCCACGGCGCCTACCATCTGCGCCGCCAGCCGGGCGCGGAGGAATTCGCCGCCGCGTGGGAGGCCGCAGTCGATCTCGGCATGCGGCGGATCGAGGACACCGCGATGGACCGCGCGCTGAACGGGGTGGAGGTGCCGGTCTATTCCTACGGCAAGCTCGTCGGCACGCGCACCATCCACAACGATCGCCTGCTGATGTTCATGCTCAGAAACCGCGCGCCCGAGCGCTTTGCCGAAGGCCGCCCCAAGGGCATGAACGCGCTCGACAAAATGGAGCTCGCGCGGCTGAAAAAGCAGTGGCGCAAGGAGTGGGAGAAGGAATGGGGCGCCCGCCAGCTCGAGCAGGAATGCATCACCATCGCCTCGATCAACGCCAAGATCGACAAGATGCGGGAGAAATCGGACAAGCTCGCCAGCCCCGAAGTCCTCACCGCGCGCGAGGCCTATGACGCCGCCGTCGCCCGCGACCGCGAGGAGGATTACAGCCCCTGGCACGATCCTCGCCACACCCTCTACAACCCCAAGCTCACTAGCCGCGGCGCGCGCATCCCGGTGTCAGGCGATGCGCAAGCCGACGCCGCCACAGGCACCCCCTTCCCCCTCTACGACACGCAGGAGGAAGCCGACGCCGCCGGGGTGGTCTTCAACGGAGCAATGCTACCGCCGCCGGATGGGGAGGTGGAGGACGAGCAGCCCGCCCCGCCGGGCACCCCGCGCCTGCGATCGCTCAAGGATGATGGGTGGGATTAACTAT
>CAMYIQ010000220.1 GCA_947258465.1 uncultured Erythrobacter sp. | reverse complement strand
GAGCACGCGTTCTACTTCCAGCACAAGGTCGCGCAGATGGAAGGGTTTCGAAAGCACTTTGGCATGCGGCTGCTCGCGGCTGGCCTTCAGTGTCACGGCTGCGAACCCGGTAATGAACATGACCTTCGTATGCGGACTGACCTCATTGCATCGCTGGGCGAGCTCGATGCCATCCATTTCCGGCATCACGATATCTGACAGCAGCAGATCGTATCGGGCATCTTCAAGCAGGGGTATGGCGTCGGTTCCGCGATCGACCGAATCGACTGCATATCCGGCATTGACGAGCGCACGCTCGAGATAGACGCGCATTGCGTCGTCATCCTCGGCTAGCAAGATTCGCTGAGTCGGTGTTTCCGTCATGAGCTCTATGTACTCCGCGCGCTTTAAAAAAGCATGTATCCGAAACAAGCAGTGTTAACGCGCATGCCGTGTGGAGCTTGGCAAAAGGCCGGCAGGTTACCGGCTGCGGAAGAGAAGCACTGCATATGGAGGGTTCGGCCTAGCCGGCGAGCCAAATCCCGACTTGATTAATTCGGGTGCGCGACCGACGATGCGCCGGTGGACGAAGGACAAGCAGGCTCGATGACCGATTTCGAACATTTCGAACACGTGTCGGGCGGTGCGATTCCCGGGCAGCAAGGGCCATCTTACCGGCTGTGGCGGCAAGGGAAGCCGTCCATCCCCATATTGGTTGCAGCGCCCCATGGTGGACGCTCCTACCCGGACGACGTGTTGGCATGTTTGCGCGATCCCGTGCAAACTCGTTTGCGACTGGAAGACCGCTATGTCGATGCAGTGGCGCGCCCGGTCGCGCAGGCGACCTCTGCCAGCCTGCTTCTGGCCGACGCTCCAAGAGCGATGATCGATCTCAACCGATCAGCGGACGATGTCGACTGGGGCATGGTTCGTGGTCCAAAGCCTGGCCGAGTGCGGCATTCGCTGGCCAATCGCCGGTCGCGTAGCGGCCTCGGCCTCGTTCCGCGGCGCATCCCCGGAATGGGTGAAATCCGGCAGCGCCCCCTGATCAGGGCGGAACTGGATGCCTGGATCGAGGCAATCTACGTTCCCTATCATGCCGCGCTGGCTGCGGAGCTGGAACGGCTCCGCGACCACTGGGGCGTGGCGCTGCTGGTCGATCTTCACTCCATGCCTCCGCTGAAGAGAACCCACGCCCAGGACCGTCCGGCAGAGTTCGTGATCGGAGACCGATTCGGCGCATCCTGCGATCCCGGGCTCGTCGATCTCGCGATCCGGTACCTCGGCAATCAGGGAAGGAGAGTGGCTCACAATCGTCCCTATGCGGGAGGATATGTGCTTGATCGCTACGGCCAGACGGCCCGCGGTATCCATGCCATGCAGATCGAAGTCTGCCGCAGCGCCTATCTCGATGTGCGACTCGACCAGCCAAGCGCGCGATTAGGAGCGATAGCGAAGCTGCTTGCGGGCCTGGTGGAGACTTTGGGTGCCGAGGTCACTTCCATGGGGCGCTTCAGCCACATGGCCCAAGCGGCGGAATGAACGAAAAAACCACCCCGCGTCGATAACGCGGGGTGGCCAAGGTTCAGGGAGGAAATGCACTCTCGTGCATCTGCCGGAAGCGCCATGAGGGAAAGCGCGACCGGGCACTGAAGGAAATGGGGCTGGAGCGTCCGGGTTTCAAGGTTGCCGGTACAGGCGCCAGAGCACGGTTCGGCGCGAAAACGGACCGGATCGCAGCAGCTTTCCGACTTAGTAGCGAGCCTGGGCGATCAACAAGAGTCCATCACCCGAGATTGACTTGTCGTGGATTGCCGAGGCCAAAGCGCAGTCTCCGGCGCCGAGCGTTTCGCCCTCACACGAGACTTCTCCGGAGAAGGGAATGAGCAGCGAGGAAGCCTGTCCGAGCTTGGGGAGGGGCACAGAACCCTGCGCGCGCCAATAGTGCAGGCGGAAATGCGGGCCATCGACGAGGAGTCCGGCATCGTCTTCCATCCTCGTCCGCAACTGCTCGGGATAGGGACCAGTCGTGGCGACCTGGACCGCTTGATCGAGATGCAGGTCGCGCGGACGACCGTAATCGAACAGGCGGAAGGTGATGTCGGAATTCTGCTGTATCTCGATCAGGCTGACGCCGCCACCTATCGCATGCACCGTACCTGCGGGTATATAGAAGACGTCACCCGACCGAACTTCGTGCCAGACGAGCTTGTCCACAATGGTTCCGTCGAGAGCCGAAGCGCGCATCTCTTCCGGGGTTATTTCATCGCGAAATCCAACGGCTATGGTCGCGCCGGGTTCGGCATCCAGAATAACCCAGCATTCGCTCTTGCCGCTGTGCCCCAATCCCATGGCCTGGGCTTGGCGATCGTCGGGATGAGCCTGAACCGACAGTCTTTCGCTGGTGAATATATACTTCACCAGCAACTCGTCGAGTTCATCCGGGGGGGCGAACCACACTTCGCCGATCCGGTTCTGTGAGGGATGGGGGAAGGGTGCGGGCAGTCGGTCGACGCCCCAGATCTTGTCGACGAACGTGCTGGGCAGCTTGCGGATCACTGCTTCTTGCACCGACTTGCCTCGCCTACACGTTGAACCGCGCTACGCGCCGCGACCAGGACATCATCGCCGTTGACAACCACCACGACATCGTCGGCCCCGACCAAGGTCACATGAGCGCCGTCGCTATCGATCATCGAGCCCCTAGCACCGATGATCTCGCCTGGGCCGGTAATAACGTTCTCCTGCGAAGGGGAAAGGCGCTTCTGAAACAGGGCATCCCAATTGCCGATGTCGGACCAGCCCATGGACACATCGACCATGGCCGCGCGATCGGTGTTTTCCATAATCGCATAGTCGACCGATTCTCCCTCGACGGCGGCGAAATGGGCATCGTTGGGCCGGATGGTCGTATCGGCGTGCTGTCCGCTATCGTAAGCCTGCTTGGTTTGGGCTGCCATATCCGGCCGATGCTCGGCCAGTTCCTCAAGAAAGCGGCCCGCTCGAAAAGCGAATATTCCGCCATTCCATGCATATCCACCGTCCGCGATGAATTGGAGGGCCGTCTGGAGGTCTGGTTTCTCTACGAACCGCTTGACCCTGCAACCGTCTCCGACGGCCTCGCCGCGGCGAATATATCCATAACCGGTTTCCGGCGCGGTCGCCTGAATACCGAACGAAACCAACCAGTCTTCGGCGGCCAATCCAGCGGCGGCGAGGGCGGCAGCTTCGAAGGCTCGCGCATCCACTATGTGATGATCGCTTGGGCACACCAGCATGATATCGTCCGCATCGAGCGCGAGCGCCGCGAGAGCTATCGCCGGTGCCGTGTTCCGACCGACCGGTTCGACGATGAATTTCGCGTCCGGGGCAATTTCGGACGCTTGCTGCTGCGCAAATTGCAGGTGTTTATCGCCGACAACGATCACGGGTCTTGCGAACAATTTCCGGTCGGAACACCGTTCCAGTGTGGACTGGTACAGCGTTTTATCGCCCAGCAGGGGAATAAAGGGTTTCGGTTTCGCTGCACGGCTTCTTGGCCACAGCCTGGTGCCGCTGCCACCACACAAAACGACCGGAACGATAGTCGACAAACTCCAACCCCTCGATTGCCATAACAGGATCAAAAAAGCGCCGGTTCTTACGCAAAGACCTTGACCACTTCTCACATCGTGTCGAGATTTAGGGGGCAGCCTGCCGTCTGGCCAGTTCCTTTTCGAGATCGCTCGAAAAATGTGTCTTCCAATCGGCCAAACCGTCGACATTCAACTTTCTTGCCCGTTCGATCTTGGGCAGTTCCGCTTCGATGAATTCGACCCGTTCGTCCCATCCATCATGGGTGCGCTTACGGAAAATCCATCCCCCATGCCTCGGCCCCCAGGTTCGCATGAAGGCGATGGCAGCGCGTGGATCGTAGCCCGCATTGTATAGCAGCCACGGCATCAACCGGTCGGCGTCGCGTTCAGAAAGACGTACCAGCCTGCGTTTCCAGCCGATATCTCCGAACGTCTGCGGATGGCGAAGGATATTGTGTGCCATCTCGTGCGCAATCGCGGCTGCGAAAGACGGCTCGTCATATGCGAAACCGGGAAAATTCTCTCCGACCATTACCCGCTTGCCATCGGCTGCGGCACTCTTTTTGGAATCGATGAGTTCGAACCGCGTGGGACAGGCGTCCACGCCGGCGATCCGCGCGGTCTGCAGCTCACCGCTACGAGGCAGAAAGGAAATCTCGAGCTGTCCGAGGGCAAGCGCTGCATCCATTGCGTCGCGAATGGCGAAGGCGCGCTGCCAGCGCGGGTCTGTCTTGGGCCAATCGCCGAGGATGGATTTTCCATCGATGGACAGAATCGTATCGTTCTGACCGATGCCTATCGCATCAGCCGGTGATCCGGGCGCCACGGCCTGAACGCCGAGGTCGCCTGTCAGTTGGAATTGGGCACGCACGGCTTCCGGATCGCCGTAGCTATCGGCATCATGGATCAGCAGGCCGGAAACCTTGACGGCCTGGTCACAGAAGGCAGCATTGGCCGTGGCCAGTCGATACCCAACCCGGAAGAGGCGTTCCTCGCGGCGCTGGAAAGTCTCGAGCGGAGCGGGCTCTCGCGCCGTTTGTTCCGCATCGCCCGCTGCGGCCACTGTTCCGGGCAGGGCGAATGCCGCCGCCGCGACCATGGCGCGAAGCGCAAAGGAAAACGGCGCGCGGCAAGGAACCCGCCGCGCGCCGTGAGTATTGCGATTAAGCGGTCGGAACACCGGCAGTCGCGGCATCGGGCTGGGGAACCTTGCCCTGCTGTAGCTGGCGACCGAAAATGGTCCGCATCATGTCCATCGAGAATATCTGCGCCCAGATCAGCGGCAGGAGCCCGTTTTCCGTCCATTTGCGGAGCTGATCGCCGCGCAGTTCGCGAAGCTTTTCCTGGTTGATCATCTGGAAGCCGCGATAAACGAAAGGCTTGTCGTTGCCCTGCTCGGTAATCGCGATTTCGCCTTCCATCAGCAGATCGTGGTCCTTGAGTTCCTTCATGAACTGCTGGGTCCGCTGTCCGGCATGCTCGAACTGCTCACAGAATTCGAGGATTTGCTTGGTCCCCTCGCTCGCTTCGCCATTCTCGAACAGCGCCTGACCATCCTCGAATTCACCGACATTGTCGGCGGTGGAGTCGAAGCACAGCGAAAGTTCGTCGGCATCGGGCTTCAAGCGGGCAAGCATGAAGGGATACCGGCGTACATAGGCCGGGATGTAAACCTGCTCGGTAACCACGCCCTCATCGTCGACGAAGGTGTTGACGCCGTCGTTCAGCCCCATCAGCGCAAGGGGAACAGGGTCCGAACCGGTCGAGAAAACGATCGGCATATCGCGCTGTGCCTGGACGAATTCGTCGACGGTCAGGGGAACGGCGTGCTGCTTCGCCAGCCAGGGGGCCTTAGCCATCGGACGGGTGCGATAATTCGCATGGTCCTTGCTGTTGAGGGGCATCAGGTCTTTGAAGAACAGGGGCAGATTGGGCTGCGGCGCGCTGGCCATGGATCTCTCCGAAATTCGATTGAATTGAGCGGTAGGCCCGATGGACATCCGCACGAAGCGGGCGCTTTACGGCGTTGCGGCCCCCGGTGCAAGCGGCACGAGCTTACCCGGATTGAGTATCCCCTGCGGATCCAATGCCCGCTTGATGGTGCGCATCAGATCCAGCGCCACGGGATCGCCCAAACGGCCGAGCTCTTCGCGTTTCATCTGTCCGATCCCGTGCTCTGCGCTTATCGAACCGCCGAATTCGGTCACCAGATCATGAACAAAGGCGCTTATCGCCTTGCCTTCCGCATTCTCCCATACGCCCCGAACGGCGCCAGCGGGGGCGAGAACATGATAATGAATATTCCCGTCACCGAGATGGCCGAAGCCGACTGCGCGCGTTCCCGGAAACCGGCCCTCGATTTGCGGCGTGGCAGTTTCGACGAATTCGGCCATCCGCGCCACCGGGACCGATATGTCGTGCTGCATTGCCGGGCCTATTGCGCGTTCCGCCGGAGAGATACTCTCGCGCAGATGCCAGAAGGCTTCGGCCTGCGTCTCATTAGCGGCCACCACGGCATTCTCGGCGAGACCGCGTTCCATCGCGGTTTCGAACATCCGTTCCACGATTTGGTCCAGGCTCTCCGATTCGCGGTCGTCGGTGACCAATTCGATCAGCGCATGCCAGGCGTGGTCGTCGGCCAGCGGAGCTCGAGCATCGGGCAAATATGCAAGCACCGATTCGAGGCAGTGTGCGGGCAGAACCTCGAACCCTTCGAGGGCCGATCCAGCCACGTTCTCGCAATGACGCAACAAATCGCGCGCTGCCGAGATGCTTTTCAAGCCGGCCCAGACAACGCGCCGGTCCGCTATTGCGGGCAGCAATCGAAGCGTCGCACCGGTCACAATTCCCAGGGTTCCTTCCGAGCCGATCAGCAATTGCTTGAGATCGAAACCGCGATTGTCCTTTTTGAGCGGGACGAGGCTGGAATATATTTGCCCATCCGCCATCACCGCTTCGATGCCGAGCACTTGGGCGCGCATGGTCCCATGGCGCAGAACCTGGGTTCCGCCGGCATTGGTCGAAATCAGGCCGCCAATGGTCGCCGATCCCTTGCCGCCCAGGGTAAGGGGAAAGCGCAGTCGCTGCGCCGAAGCTGCATCATGCAGCGTCTGCAAGACGACACCTGCATCACAGGTGACTTGGACGGCATCGGTATCGAGATCGCGGATGGTGTCCATCCGGCGCAACGATAGGAGTACGCTCGTTCCGCTCGCGTCGGGAGTTGCGCCGCCCGACATACCGCTATTGCCCCCTTGCGGCACGATCGGCACGTGATTTTCGGCGCAAAGTCGAACGAATTGGCTGACTTGCGCGGTTGTCGCGGGCGAGGCGAGCCCCATGGCGGTGCCGGTATAGCGCCCGCGCCAGTCAGTCAGCCAGGGATCGATCAGTTCCGGGTCGGTGGTGAAGCCGCGTGGTCCGAGAAGATCGACGGCGGCACTGCGGAAGGCGTGTGAATCGGTCATTTGCGGCTTTCCTGCCACAGCTTGCCGCCACGACGCCACCACTTGCCAACCGGAGACAAACAATTAAGCCCGTATTCAAGCGTGGGGGCGCAAATGGTACGCATCTGATTTCCCGCACGTAATGAACTGCGGTCGAGGAGCGTTCCAAACAAGGCCCATGCCCTTTCCGTCCCCTCTCATTGCCATGCTGGTCGCATTGGGCTCGCCCCAAGGCGTCGAAGGCGGTGCGGTCGTCGCTCACGCGGATGCTGCGGAGCACGGTCGTTCGGGCGGAACGGCGCTCTCGGCACCGGGCGTGGCCTGGCCCAGGTTCGACGACGGACATAGGGTGCCAGTTTCCCGCCAGGTTCGGATAGAGCGCCGGGTCATTCTGAGGATCAGCCCGCAGCCCGGCAACACGCGCCGCGACATGCTCGCGCAACTTCCACGTCGGGCGGCTGCGCCTCGCCTCGTCGAGCGCCCGCACGGAAAATGCCTCGAAGCCAGCGAAATCGTCGGAGTTTCGGACCGGGGTAGCCGATTGGTCATATATTTACGCGATCGGCAGATCATCACTGCGGAGCTCG
>CAMYIQ010000219.1 GCA_947258465.1 uncultured Erythrobacter sp. | reverse complement strand
TGGCGCTTCGGAGGCGGAGGCTGAAGCCGACGCCGCCGCAATCGCGGAGTAATCGAGATGGCCAAAGCTAAAACCATCAAGATCAAGCAGATCGGCTCGCCGATCCGTCGCCCGGAAAGCCAGAAGAAAATCCTGGTCGGCCTGGGTCTCGACAAGATGCACAAGGTCGTAGAGCGCCAGGACACCCCCGAGGTGCGCGGCGCGATCGCCAAGGTTCCGCATCTTGTGACCGTGGTCGACTAAGCGACCGCTGCCATAGAACAGCAAGGGCCGGGCCACGCAGCAGCGTAGCCCGGCCTTTTCTTTCCGGATGCTGTATCAGCAGAGAGTTTGCCAGCGCTCCGGATTCGGGGTCGACAAGCTTGGGTAAACCGATTATCGGCGCCCACTTCCCAACAGCGCGAACCCCGTTATGGGGCGTTAGAAAGCGAAAGCGAGTGCACTATGAAACTGAATGAAATCCGTGACAATTCCGGCGCACGCAAGAGCCGTACCCGCATCGGCCGTGGCATCGGCTCGGGCAAGGGTAAGACCGGCGGCCGCGGCCAGAAGGGTCAGAAGAGCCGTTCGGGCGTAGCCATCAAGGGCTTCGAAGGCGGCCAGATGCCGCTGCATATGCGCCTGCCGAAGCGCGGCTTCAACAACCCGTTTGGCAAGGACTACGCCGAAGTGAACATCGGCATGGTCCAGAAGTTCATCGACGCCGAAAAGCTCGACGCCAAGGCCGTGCTCGACCATGAGACGCTCCGGGCTGCCGGTCTCGCACGCGGTGGCAAGGATGGCGTTCGCCTCCTCGGCAAGGGCGAAATCAAGGCCAAGGTTACTTTCAAGGTTGCCGGTGCTTCGAAGGGCGCCGTCGAGGCGGTCGAAAAGGCTGGCGGCAAGGTCGAAGTGATCGCCGCCGACAAGCCCGAGCACGAAAAGAAGGCTGCTCGCGCCGAAGCCAACAAGGCTGCGAAGGCAAAGTAAGCGGGAAAATTCGGGGAGCGGGGTTCGACATTCCGCTCCCCGCTTCCTATCTAGCCTTCCTGTGCCGGGAGGGACCGGCGCCAATTCAGGATTGAACAGATTCCCATGGCATCACGCGCCGACAATATCGCGAGCAATATGAGCCTCGCAAACTTTTCCAAGGCCACCGAGCTGAAGAACCGCATCTGGTTCACTATCGGTGCCCTGATCGTCTTCCGCTTCCTGAGCTTCGTTCCGCTCCCGGGCGTGAACCCGCTGATCCTGAGCGATCTGTACGATCAGACGCGCGGCGGCATCCTGGACATGTTCAACACATTTTCGGGCGGCAGTCTCGAGCGGATGAGCCTCATCGCGCTCGGCGTCATGCCGTACATTACCGCCTCGATCGTGGTGCAATTGGCTGCGGCTCTCCATCCGACCCTGGCCGCGCTCAAGAAAGAGGGCACCGTCGGGCGGCAAAAGCTCAATCAATACACGCGTTATGGCACGGTGTTCCTGTGCGCGATCCAGGGCTGGTTCCTGGCATCGGGGCTGGAAAGCTTCGGGGCGCAGAGCGGGATGCAGGCGGTCGTCGATCCCGGCGTGATGTTCCGCGTTGGCGCGGTCATCAGTCTCGTCGGCGGTACCATGTTTTTGCTGTGGCTTGGCGAACAGATCACCAGCCGGGGCATCGGCAATGGCGTTTCGCTGATCATCATGGCTGGCATCGTGGCCCAGTTCCCGACCTTCGTCTCGAACCTGGGTTCGGGCTATTCGGAAGGCTCGATCGCGACCGGCATCATCGTCGGCCTTATCGCGATGGTGGTGATCCTGATCCTCGTGATCTGCTTCATGGAGCGCGCGCAGCGCCGCCTTCTGATCCAGTATCCCAAGCGTGCGACGCAGCGCGGCATGATGCAGGCGGATCGCTCGCACCTGCCGCTCAAGCTCAACACTGCCGGCGTTATCCCGCCGATTTTCGCCAGTTCGTTGCTGTTGCTGCCGCTGACGATCACTCAGTTCGCCGGGAATACGGTCGATACTGACACTGCCGCGGGCGGAGTGCTGCAAACCATCCTGCAATATCTGCAGCATGGCCAGCCGCTCTACATGGCGCTGTATGCGCTGGGCATCATCTTCTTCTGTTTCTTTTACACGGCGATCGTCTTCAACCCGGAAGAGACTGCCGAGAACCTCAAGAAGAACGGCGGCTTCATTCCCGGCATCCGTCCGGGCAGGCGCACAGAGGAATATCTGGATTACGTGCTGACACGTATCACCGTAATCGGCGCGATCTATCTGACGATCGTCTGCGTCGTGCCTGAATATATGATCGCACAGACCGGCGTACCGCTATTTCTCGGCGGGACCAGCCTGCTCATCGTGGTGAACGTGACGGTGGATACGATCAGCCAGATACAATCGCATCTGTTGGCACACCAGTATGGCGATCTCATCAAAAAGGCGAAGTTGAAGGGGCGCGTGCGTTAAGGCACAGCAGGCGCGAAGGGGACTTTACGCTATGGACATTATCCTCCTCGGCCCTCCGGGAGCCGGCAAGGGAACACAGGCGCAGCGATTGGTCGAGCACCATGGCATGCGTCAGCTTTCGACCGGTGACATGCTGCGCGAAACGCGCAAGGCCGATACCGATCTGGGTCGCAAGGTCGCCGACATCATGGATTCGGGCGGCCTGGTTTCGGACGAGATCGTATCGGCGATGATCGATGCCAAGCTGTCCGACATGGGTCCCGAAGTGGGCGCGATCTTCGACGGGTATCCGCGCACTGCGGCGCAGGCCGATCAGCTCGACGATATCCTCGCCAGGCATGGCCGCCAGCTCGATCATGTGATCGAACTCGAGGTCGACGAAGATGCGCTGGTCGAACGTATCACCGGGCGGTTTACCTGCGCCGAATGCGGCGAGGGCTATCACGATGTCTTCAAGCAGCCCAAGCAAGAGGGCGTCTGCGACAAGTGCGGCTCGACCGAGTTCAAGCACCGCCCGGACGACAATGAGGAAACCGTGCGCACCCGCATGCAGGAATATCGTGGCAAGACCGCGCCGATCCTGCCGGGTTACGAAGCCCGCAATATCGTGACACGGGTCGATGGCATGGCCTCGATCGAGGACGTCACCCACGCGATCGACGCGATCCTGGCGGGCTGATCCTGCCACTTTCAATGCGTTCCAGCTTGGCCTAGGACCTCTGTCCGTCAATGGAGAGAGGTCTTATGCGTCGTCCCGCCACCGTTTTTGCAATAGCCGCGATGGTGGCTGCCGGCCCGCTTTCGGCGAAGGTGGCCGATACGAGCGACAACGGCTTCGTTACGCAGGACGTTGCCGAAGTGGCGGCGCCTCCGCTGGAAACCTGGCTCGCGCTGATCAAGCCGGGCAACTGGTGGAACGATGCCCACACATGGTCGGGCGATGCCGCCAATATGACGCTTACGCCGCAGGCGGGCGGCTGCTTCTGCGAACGTGTTCCGGGGGAGGATCGGGAAGACGGATTTTCGCTTGACGGCAGCGCTCTGCATATGTCCGTCGTTCAGGCCTATCCGCTCAAAAACCTGCGCATGCGTGGCGGCCTGGGGCCGTTGCAAGGTGAACCGGCGACAGGCGTGCTTACCGTGACGCTCGAAGAAATCGAAGGCGGCACGCGCATCCGTTGGGAATATGTCGTGGGCGGATATATGCGCTACGACGTCGAGACCATCGCCAAGGCTGTCGACGGCGTGATGAGCCAGCAGCTTGCCGGCCTGCGCGATCACCTGGGCCCCCTGGGAGGGTCGCAGGATCCGCAGGCGGCCCCGGAAGCCGAAGAAGAACCCAGCATCGAAGCGCAGATCGATGCGCTCCAAGTGGCGGAGTGACCGGCGCTGAACGGGACGCTCGCGCTTCCCATCGCAAGGGCGGTGCGCAGGTTTTGACCCGAGCCGCGCGAAACGCTACAGGGGTTGCATCATTCGGCGAGCCGCCCATATCGGCGGTCTCGCTGTCTTGCGTGCGTTGGGCGGTTGACGCGGCCAGCGAATCCTCCTAAGCGCGCGTTTCATTCGACATTGCGGTGAGTCCGGCAGGCGGCAGCCATTTGCACGCCATCCGGGCTTTTTGCGTTAGGCAGGTTGCCGCATTCGGCGGATGAATTGAGCGATGAGATAGGGAACGCCGGATAGATCGGCCCCTGTGGAGCATGGAGAAGTAAGTGGCTCGTATTGCCGGGGTAAACATCCCCACCAACAAGCGCGTTATCATCGCGCTCACCTACATTCACGGTATCGGCCGTACCAAGGCCGTCGAGATCGCCGACAAGCTTGGCATCGATCACGCCGCGCGCGTTCAGGATCTGTCCGACGAGGAAATCCTGCGCATTCGTGAGACGATCGACGAAGAGCATATGGTCGAGGGCGACCTTCGCCGCGACACTGCGATGAACATCAAGCGTCTGATGGACCTGCGTTCCTATCGCGGCCTGCGTCACCGTGCCGGCCTGCCCGTTCGCGGACAGCGCACTCACACCAACGCCCGTACCCGCAAGGGCAAGGCCAAGCCGATCGCCGGCAAGAAGAAGTAAGCTTCGGCTCGACTGTAAGCTTTTCCCTTCTTGATAGACTGTAAGGAAGATACACCATGGCACGCGAACCCGGCCGCGTTAGGCGCCGCGACAAAAAGAACATTTCGAGCGGCGTTGCGCACATCAATGCCAGCTTCAACAACACGATGATCACCATCACCGACGCGCAGGGCAATGCGATAAGCTGGTCCAGCGCGGGCATGATGGGCTTCAAGGGCAGCCGCAAGTCGACTCCCTATGCCGCCCAGGTCGCCGCCGACGACGCAGGCCGCAAGGCTGCCGAACACGGCGTGCGCACTCTCGAAGTCGAAGTGAAGGGTCCGGGCTCAGGCCGCGAGAGCGCACTGCGCGGTCTCGCTGCAGTGGGCTTCACCATCACTTCGATCCGTGACGTGACGCCGATCCCGCATAACGGGGTCCGTCCTTCCAAGCGTCGTCGCGTCTGATCCGTACCTGCCTGGCGGCTCGCTAGCGGGCCGCCGACACCCTTTCACGGACCGGACGCTCTATCGAAGAGCGCCGGTCCTGCCCGCATCCGAACCAGGGGATTTTTATGTCCGTCAACATTAAGAACTGGCAGGAACTCAAGAAACCCAATGTCCTTGATATCAAGGAATCCGGCGACAAGGCCCGCAAGGCAACCTTCGTGGCCGAACCGCTCGAGCGGGGCTTCGGCCTGACGCTCGGCAACGCTCTGCGCCGCGTGCTCCTGAGCTCGCTCCAGGGTGCTGCGATCACGTCGATCAAGATCGAAAACGTGCTGCACGAATTCAGCAGCCTCGCCGGCGTGCGTGAAGACGTGACCGACATCGTCCTCAATGTGAAGCAGATCGCGTTGAAGATGGAAGGCGAAGGCATGAAGCGCCTGCAGCTTTCGGCCACCGGTCCGGGCGAAGTGAAGGCCGGCGACATCGCCGTTTCGGGCGATATCGAGGTCATGAACAAGGATCTCGTGATCTGCCACCTCGACGAAGGCGCCACGCTCAACATGGAGCTGACCGCCGACACCGGTAAGGGGTATCGGCCGGCCGTCATGAACCGTCCGGCCGATGCGCCGATCGGTCTCATCCCGGTCGACAGTCTGTATTCGCCGGTCCGTCAGGTGAGCTACAAGGTCGAGAATGCCCGCGTCGGTCAGGAGCTCGACTACGACAAGCTCTCGCTGACCGTCGAAACCGATGGCACTGTCACTCCGGAAGACGCCGTGGCCTATGCCGCGCGCATCCTTCAGGATCAGTTGACGCTGTTCGTCCACTTCGAAGACGGCATCCCGCAGCCGACCACGGCCATGATCGGCCAGGCCGCCGAGCCGCAGGAAAGCGACACCAACCAGCTCAACCGCTACCTTCTCAAGAAGGTCGACGAGCTGGAACTGTCGGTCCGTTCGGCGAACTGCCTCAAGAACGACAACATCATCTATATCGGCGACCTGGTCCAGAAGACCGAGGCCGAAATGCTCCGCACGCCGAACTTCGGCCGCAAGAGCCTCAACGAGATCAAGGAAGTGCTCTCGTCGATGGGCTTGCGCCTCGGCATGGACATTCCCGGATGGCCGCCTGAGAACATCGAGGAAATGGCCAAGAAGCTCGAACAGGAGCTGCTCGGCTGATCGATCCAGTGAGTCCCCGCGAAGGCGGGGACCTCATTCCGCTGGCAGTACGCCAGCGATCTGCGACCCCCGCCTGCGCGGGGGATCCTGAATGGGCGAAGGTGACGGCCAGCAACGGTCACCGGCTACGGGCTACCTAGAACGGGCCCCTATCGAACGAAGGAAGAGATACGATGCGTCACAAGATTTCCGGCCGTAAGCTTCAGCGCAAGACCGGCCACCGCAACGCGATGTTCCGCAACATGGCTGCCGCGCTGATCAAGCACGAGCAGATCATGACCACGCTGCCCAAGGCGAAGGAAATGCGTCCGTACATCGAGAAGCTGATCACGCTCGCCAAGCGTGGCGGCCTGTCGAATCGTCGCCTCGCCATGAGCCGCCTGCAGGACGAAACGCAGCTCAAGAAGCTGTTCGACGTGCTGGCCGAACGCTATGCCGACCGTGAAGGCGGCTATACCCGCGTGATCAAGGCCGGTTATCGTGCCAGCGACGCCGCCCAGATGGCTGTCATCGAACTGGTCGACCGCGACGAAGACGCCAAGGGCCAGGATTCCGGCCCCGTCATGAACGACGAGGACATGGAAGAAGCGTAAGCTTCGAGTTCCTGTTTAGACGGGACCTCAGGCCGTAAGCGCCGACCCATATTCCTGAGACCCCGCCTGCGCGGGGGATCGTTAGGCCGGGAGGGAGACCTTCCGGCCCTTTTGTTTTGCGCGGGCGGCAAAAGCCGTGCCACAAGGCGCGCATGATCCGACACGCTATCGCTGCTGCCACGCTGCTCGCTTCCGCCCCGCTCGCCGCGCAGGCGACGACGCAATATGAAATCGAGGCGCGCTACGACCGCGCGCTGGCGGCAGGTTACAAGGCGCTGTTCCTGTGCAGCGCGATCGCCAATGCCGAGCGAAATGGTGCGAGCCGCACGCCCGCGAGTGTGGAAGCGTGGGAACTCGCCGGCATCCAGGCGCCGCTCGACGGGATCATCGATGACCTTCCCTACAGGATCCACCGCGATGGCTCTGGCGAGCTTCGGAGCGTCTCGGTGAAATGGACCGACGACGCTCTCCCGCGTATGGCGGTGCATAATTCGCGCAGGGGCTGCTCGCAGCTTCCCATTGGCGGCGCTCCCTTCCCGATTGTCACCAAACGGCCTGCGTTCCAGCGCGATCGTGCGGCTCTTCTCGCCCCGGCCAAGGAGCTTTCGGGCAGCTTCGCGAAGGCCTTCGGGCCTGCCTACGGGGAAGGCACGCGGACGACTGCCGTGCTGGCAATGCGCGATGGGCGAATGCTGGGAGAGGTCTATGCGGCCGACTTCGGACCCGCAGTCCCCCAGCGCACCTGGTCGGTCGCGAAAAGCATCGCCGCGACCCTTGTCGGCGCTGCGGTACAGCGAGGGGAGGCGGACGTCGCCAAACCGGCGCAGCTTGGCCTCGGTTTGAACGACCGGCGCACACAGATCACGATCGATCATATCCTCCGCATGGCGTCGGGCCGCTATTCGGACACGCCGGGCAACCGCACGAACCCGCTCTATTACGGCGGCTCGACAGTGGCGGAAACGGCCCTGCACTGGCCGCTGGTCCATGAGCCTGGGCAAGTCTTCCGCTACGCCAACAACGATACGCTCGCCGCGATCAAGGCGATCGCGGTTGCTTTCGAGGAACATCCGCCAGCACAGTTCTTCGCGCAGCTTGGCATGCGCGATACCGTCGCCGAAACCGACTGGCGGGGCGATTACATTCTTTCGAGTCAGGTATGGTCCACCGCGCGCGACCTGGCAAAGCTCGGCCAGCTTTATCTCGACGATGGGGTTCTACCGTCGGGTGAGCGTGTCCTGCCCGAAGGCTGGGCCGAATATGTTTCGTCCCCTTCCGGCCCCCAGCCCGATGGTGCTTTCGGCTATGGTGCCGGCTTCTGGCTGTTCGACAAGTCCGAGGGCATTCCTTCCGATACGTTCGCCGCCATGGGCAATCGCGGGCAATTCGTCGTGATCGTGCCCAGCCTGAACACGGTAATCGTTCGCAGGGGCGAAGATGCGGCCGGACATCGCTTCGATATTGCCGGGTTTACGCGCGATGTGCTTGAAGCCCTTGTGAAATAGGTGTTCAGAAAAACCCATAGTAGTCTGAACACCTGCTGCATCGGGAGTTCAGCGTGACCTCACGGCGACTCGCCTAAAACGCTTCTCACAGCCAAGGCAATCCCGCCCTGGCCTCGATGAGGAGGACCTCGAGATGAAACTGTTTCCCAAGGCGTTCGCGAAAGGTGGGATCGCAACGGCTGCTGTCGGCGCGATGGCGCTGGCCGGAGCCACCCCGGCACAAGCCGGCGACCGCGACGATGACGGTATTTCCGTGGGCGAAGTAATCGCCGGAGCCGTGATCATCGGCGGTATCGCCGCCATCGCCAGCGCGGCCAGCAAGGATCGCGATTATTACCGCGACGGGCGCTATTATCGTGACGGACGCTATTATCGCGATGGCCGCGACTATCGCCGCCACGCCTATTCGCGTCGCGGGAACCCGCGCAAGGCGGTCAACCGCTGTGTCCGGGCCGCTCAGCGCGATGCGCGGCGGAGTGGCTACCGCTACGCCCAGGTGACGGACATCCGCGATGTGGACGACACCCGCTATGGCTGGCGCGTGAAGGGCCGGATCGTGGTCGAAGGTCAGCGCGGTTACTATCGCAGCAATTACGATCGCCGGGGCCGCTATGACCGCGGTTATCGCGACCGCGATCGCGGGAAATTCACCTGCTATATCGAGCGCGGCCGTGTTGCCGGTGTCAATTTCCGAGGAATCCGCGGGCTTTGATCGCACGGCGCGCAGCCACCACGGGCGGTTCAGGCTTCATATAGCCGGAACCGCCCATTATTGAGAAATCGTCAACAGCGTATCGCGGTGGGGTGCGCCAAACGGGGAATGGGCCATGCCGTCCACACGATCGCTTTTTGCTGCTCCGACAGCGCTTGCAGCGCTGTCTCTCGCGGCCACGCCGGTTCAGGCGGCGGAACTGCCGAGGTCGACGGTTCCGGTTGCCGCGCATGTCACGCCCGCATGGGCGCCTGGCGACGATACGGCTGCCAAGCACCGCCGCTACCGCCACTATCGGCACCACCGCAATCGCGGCATTGGCGCGGGCGATATTCTTGCCGGAGTTTTGATCATCGGCGGTATTGCCGCCATTGCCAGCGCTGCCGAGAAGTCGCGCGATCGCTATCCCCGCCGCGAGACACGCTATCCGCAGCCGCGCCGGGGCGATTATCGGTACAATGACGGGCGCGGGATCGACCGCGCGGTGTCGATGTGCGTTGACGAGATCGAGCGCGATGCGCGGGTCGAGACGGTCGATACAGTCAATCGCGATGCCCGAGGGTGGCGCGTCACCGGCACCCTGTTCGATGGCCAGGGCTTTGCCTGCTCGATCGGAGAAGATGGCCGGATCGAGGCGCTCGACTATGGTCGGGGCCAGGCGCGCTATGGCGCATACGGTTCGTCCGAAGGGGTCTATGGGACCGGAACGGCGGATGCCGGCCGTCAACATAGCGACGATGTCTATCGAGCCGCCCGGGCGCGCAGCGAAACGGTTCAACCCGCCTATCCGGGCGCGCCGCTTCCCGGCGAGGATGCTGACGAGATCGATGCCGATATCGAATATGGTACCGGCTATCGGGGTGCGCAGCGCTAGTCGCGCCCATAGGAAGGCAGCGCGAGGTTCCACCTGATCGCGGCGAGCCGCAGGCTGTATCCGGCGGCCGTCGCCCCGATCCACACCCATTCGCGCATGATCCCGATGAACTCTCCCACCACCGTGAGGCTGGCCGAAAGCGCCGCAGCGGTCACATACAGCTCGGGCCGCATCAGGATCGATGGCCGCCCGGCAATCACATCCCGAATGATGCCTCCCACCGTACCGGTGACTACGCCCATCAAGGCGGCGGGCACCGGCGGAACGCCATATTGCAACGCTTTCGCCGCCCCCAGAACGGCATAGGCCGTAAGGCCCAGCCCGTCGGCAATATCGAGCAAGCGGCCTTCCCACCAGCGCGTCGGGGTGAACCACGCAAGCAACGCGATCCCCAGGCAAACCAGGGCGACCCAACCATCGTGGATCCAGAACACCGGCGCGCCGATCAGCAGGTCGCGCACCGTTCCACCTCCAACACCGGTTAACAGTGCGAAGAAAGCCATAGTCACGAAGGTCTGCTTCTCCTTCGCTGCCACCAGCGCGCCGGTCAGCGCAAAAATCGCCACCCCGGCCAGGTCGAGCCAGTCGAGGACGGGGGTGAGGACTGCCGGATTCATCTGGCCACCATGCGCGCCTTACGGCGGCGGAACATCAGGATGCAGCCGAACATCGCACCGATGACAGACAGGATGGCGAACAGGATCAGGATCGGGTGGCTGGTGTCCTCACGCGTTTGCAGATCCATGATGTGCAGGCCCCAAGCGATATCGAAAGCTCGCCACCAGCGCGTGCGCACCGCTTCGATCCGTCCTGTCTCGGTGCCGACATAGACATGGGTCCCGTCTTCCAGCACGACCTGCCACACCGGCATCGGGCGGCGAAAGTCGAACGGGACATTGGCGGAATCGAAGCGTTCGGTTCGTGCGACCTTGTCACCACCCTCGATCCCTTCCGCCACGATCAGCCGTGCCTCGACATCGGATAGCGGCCCCATGGTGCTGCCATCGGGGCGAAAACGGGCGGTGGTACCGTCCATATAGGCGATCCGCGTGATGGTCTCGCCGCGCTCCACCCGCGTCGTGACCGAGCGGACGGGCTTGGTGGTTTCGGCCGGTAGCGAGACGGCGATTTGCGTGTCGGCGGGCAGGGCGCGTTCGGGCACCTCCTTGCGCAGATGGTTGCCGCGCACTTCCTCGATCGGCTTGATCACCATCACGAGACCGGTCACCGTCCACATCAGGATCGGGAAACCGACCAGCCAGCCCAGCCAGATGTGCCACTTTGCGAAGCGTTGCATGGCGCGCTGATTGCCCATCGGTGTCGTGGCTCCCTAGCCGTGGAGAATTTGTCCGATCGCCTCCGCCGCAGCAATGCAATCGAGATCCGCCCATCTGCGCGAGATGACCTGCATGCCGCAAGGCAGACCGCCCGTTTCGCCCACAGGCAAGACGGTGGAGGGAAGGTCGGGGTAAGTGGCAAGGCCCGCCCAGCACAGCACGCTTCCGCCGGGCTGTTCACTTCCGTTGATCGTCACCGTCCCGTCGAATACGCGCCCCTCGCGGTGCGGTACGGCGAGCACGGGGGCGGGCGGGGCGAGCACGAAGTCGTAGGTTTCGAACAGCTTTGCCCAAGCGTTTGCGTTGCGCGCCTGCGTATCGAGCATGTCGAACCAGTCTGTCGCGCTGGCCCGTTTGCCGTTGGGGCCGGGCATTCCGCGCGCCATGGCGACATTGAGCATGCGCATATAGTCGGCCTGTTGCGCCTCCAGGTCGGGCAGAAGTTCGCTCGCCCGGTCGATCGCGACACCCGCTCGTTCGAGTTCGGTGGCGACCGCCTCGATCGGTCTGCGCACGGCATCGTCGGTCGGGCAAGACGGATGGTCCAGCATCGACAGGATGCGGCAATCCGCGAGTGGTTTGCCGCGTTCGGGCAGGGGGATGGTCCGGGTCAGTTCGATCAGCAGCCGAAGGTCGGCGGCGTTGCGCGCAAGCGGCCCCGCAATCGACAGCGCGCCGTCATGGGTATCTTTGCCTGCCATCAGCGGGTGTTCGTGCCCCTGCTTGGAAATCAGGCCCCAGCTCGACTTGTGCCCCCATACACCGCAGAAATGCGCCGGGACGCGGACGGACCCCCCGATATCGGTGCCGTATTCGCACGGAACCATCCCGCTTGCGACCGCCGCTGCCGCTCCACCGGACGACCCGCCGGGCGAACGCTCGTGATCGTGGGGATTGTTGGTGCGACCATAGACCGGATTGTTCGATTGCCAGTCGGCCAGATCCGGCGGGACATTGGTCTTGCCCAGAAAAATGACACCCGCAGCTTTGAGCTGGCTGACGACCTTCGCATCCCGCGCGGCGATATTGCCGGCATATTCCTCATGCCCCCAGCAGGTCGGGAGGCCTTCGATGTCGAAGCTTTCCTTGATCGTCATCGGCACGCCGAACAGGGGTTGGTCGGGACTGGCCTTCCGCCCTGTCATGGCCCGTGCGGTTTCGCGCGCCCGGTCGAAATCGGTCACGGCCACTGCATTGATATGCGCGTCGTGATGCTCGATCCCGGCAATCGCCGCGTCGACCGCTTCCAGCGGCGACATTTCGCCCCGGCGGATGGCCGCGGCCGTTTCGATTGCGCCCGGTTTTTCAGTCAACTTCGGATAAGTCATGCATGTCTCCACCGCTTGCGCGCTTTGTCGGGCAAGCGCCCGGCAGGGTCAATCGCGCACTTGCGCAGGACACATCGCCGACGCATGGCGTTTAACCAGCACCAGAACCCGAATATCGGAGGATTATCGATGCGCCGCGCCCTACTCCCCCTGCTGCTGGCCAGTGCCGCCTGCACCCCCGCCGCCACGCAAACGCAGGTCGCCTCGACCGATGTACCGCCGCCGCCGGCGGCTGCGGCGCAGGACTACGATCTCGCGGCACAACACGCCAAGCTGGCAGTCATCGAGATGGCTCCCGACACGTCCTTCCTGACGCAGGAAGAGCGCGACGTTGTGAACCTGCTGATCGAAGCCAGCGGCTATATGGACGAGATATATCTGCGTCAGCGCGGGGCGGATCTGCCGCAAATGCGCGAGGCGATTTCGCGCAACCGCCGCGCCGACCGCGATCTTCTGCTGGCCATGTTCGATCGCAATTTCGGCCCGTGGGACGAAGTGGCGGAGCTGCATCCCTTCTGGGGCGCCGAGCCGATGCCGGAAGGCGCCGGCTTCTATCCGGCGGATCTGACGCGTGAGGAGTTCGACGCATATCTCGCGGCCAATCCCGATCAGCGCGAGGCACTGACCAGCCCCTATACAGTCGTGCGGCGCAGCGCGGACGGCTTTGTCGCCGTGCCCTATTCGCAGGCTTATCGCGAATGGCTGGTGCCGGCCGCGCGGCTGCTCGAACAGGCCGCGCAGCGGACCTCCAATCCCAGCCTGAAGCGGTTCCTTTCGCTGCGTGCGGCCAGTTTCCTGACCGACGATTACTTTGAAAGCGAAATGGCATGGATGGATCTGGAGGGCACGCCGATCGAAATCGCGATCGGCCCCTATGAAGTCTATACCGACCGGCTCTACGGCACCAAGACCGCTTTCGAGAGCTTCGTCACATTGCGCAATCCGGCAGAAAGCGCGGCGCTGGCGAAATATAAGAACTATCTGCGCACGATGGAGGAGAATCTCCCCATCCCGGATCGGCACAAGAATTTCCAGCGCGGCTTCGAAAGCCCGATTGCGGTGGCGGACCAGGTCCATGGCGGGGGTGACAACGTGCCGGGTACGCAGACCATCGCCTTCAACCTGCCCAACGACGAGCGAGTGCGCGAGGCCAAGGGGGCCAAAAAGGTCATTCTCGCCAATGTCCTGGGCGCGAAATACGACCGCATTCTGGCGCCCATGGCCGAGATCGTTTTGACCGATGCACAATCGGGCCTGGTGATGAAAAAATACATGGAAGCGAACACGTTGTTCCATGAGCTGTCGCACAGCCTCGGGCCGGGTACGATCACCGTCGACGGCCGCCAGACCACGGTCAATGAAGAGCTGAGGGATCAGTATTCGGCGCTGGAGGAGTCCAAGGCCGATGTCATGGGCATCTGGAATATCCTGCTGATGATGGAAAAGGGCGAGATCCCCGCTGCGGAAAAGCCGCAACTCTTCTCGACCTATTTCACCGGCCTGTTCCGCTCAATGCGCTTCGGCACCGAAAGCGCGCATGGGCGCGGGGCCAAGCTGCAATACGGATATTTGAAGCAGAAGGGCGCCTTCGCCTGGGACGAGGGGCGCCAGCGCTACACGGTCGATTACGACAGAATGGAAGCGGGCATCCGTGACCTGCTGAACGCCCAGCTCATGTTGCAGGCGACCGGCGATTACGCGGGCACCAAGGCCTTCTTCGATCGCTATGCCGTGCTCGACGATGCGGCGAATTCGCGCTTCGCGGCCATGGCAGACATTCCGGTCGATATTGCGCCGGTCTATCCCGACGAAGTGTGACGAAGCAGGGGGCGAAGGCCGCCTTCGCCCCCTGAACGGCCATTCGAGCGCTAGCTGGCGGGGCCGGTTGTCGTCCGACACGCCCTGTTTGTTATCGCCAGTCCGATGGCGAAACCGAAGCCGAGGATCGGCGCCGCGCCATAGCCGATGAGAATGGCCGGATAATTCGATACCAGCGCCGCAAGCGAGAAGCCGAACAGGCCGCCCGCCAGCGCGTGCCGGACCGGTTTGGCGGCGGGAATTGCATGGGCGAGAAGCAGGAAGCTTGCCACCAGCGAAATGGCGAGGGCCAAGGCGGCCAGAGGTGCGTCCATTGCGAGGTGGATCAGGATGCGTTCGACGAAGGGCTGGGCGGGCAATTCGCCTCGAAGACCTGCGACCATGCTTGCGAAGAGAGCGATCCCGGCAACGGGGACGAGCCGCCAGTCGCCAGTTGCGTTATAGAGGCCGACCGCCGCCAGCATGACTGCAAGGCCTGTCGCCGCGTCGGGCTGAAGCGAAGCGGCGAGCAATGCGGCCAGGAGGATCGGCGGCGCAAAATCCTCATCGCGCGCGGCCAGGACCACAAGCGCGGGCAGGATCAGCGCGCCGCTATGCAGGGTAAAGGGGCCGAGCGGGAGCCATCGCGCGATGCCGTTGATGTGCGGACCGGTCAGCAGCGGCAGGAAAAGCAGAGCGACTAGTGTGACTGTAAAAATGCGTCGTGCCCTCGACTGCTCGATTACGGGCAAACCCAGAACCGCGATTGCCGCAAGACCGAACGCCACCGAATTGATGACTACATAAGCCGATGGCGCGCCGTGAAAGCGCAGATAGATGATGCCCGAGAGGACCGGCACGGTCAGCGCGGTGAGACCTATCAGGCGCTTCCGCATTCAAACGGCACCTAGAAAGGCGTCTTCTGCCGCGTAGTCGAACAAGTCCCAAGGGTATTTGGCAAGCTGCGGGAACGCTGTGCGCCAATCGGCGGGAGCGAGATCCTGGAGCCACGTTACGGCCTTGTCAGCTTCTCCCTCGTACTCGGTCGTTGCCAGCCCGCCTTCGTCTATCGCCTTGCGCCCATCGACGACGAAGGGGCGCGGGACCGACCACGGTGTGCGGCCTACGAAATTGTCGGGGTAGCCTTCGATGGGCTCGATTTGCACTTCCGCCCCCACTATCCGCGCGATCGCCTCGCCGATCTCCAGTACAGACGGAGAAAAGACATCTGCGATATTGTAGATGCCACCCAACTCCCTTTCGATCGCCGCCGAGACGAAATTGCCGATCAAATCGCTGCTTGTTGTCTGAAACTTCGAGTCGCCGGAACAGGCCAGGGGGATGCGTCGCCTCCCGTCCAGCATTCGCTTGACGAACCACCATTCGCGGGGATGCCGGCTATGTGATCCGTATATGGCGCAGGGCCTTAGGATCGTCGCGCGGTCCCCGAACAGTTCAAGCGCGCGTTCTTCCAGTCGTATTTTGCGGGTAGAATAGGTTTCAGGCCCGGCGGAGACGGTAGGTTGCGCCTCGGTGATCGGTCCGTCGAATTCGGGAAAGCCGTTCTGCGCAGCTTCGTCGAGTGTCCGACCGTTGGTATCGCAATATACGCTGGCCGACGAAACCACGACAAGGCGCCCGACACGGTCGGGATCATAGCGCTCGATATCTGCGGCATCGAAGGCGATCGTGTCGAACACGACTTCCGTCTCTGGCGCTGGCTGTTCATCGAGTATGTAGGGCCAGAATTGGTCTTTGGACCCGCTCAACCAGTCTGGCGTTGAGCGCGCGTGGACCGTGACGACATGCGCTGTATCGCCGAGGCACTGCCATGCGGCATGACCGATCTGACCCGCACCGATGATTGCAACGCTGCGGGCCATGATCGGACTTCCTCTACAGTCAAATGTGGATCGGTTTGCCCTGGACCGCCATCGCCGCTTCTTTGATCGCTTCGGAATGCGTCGGGTGGGCGTGGCAGGTGTAGGCGATGTCTTCGCTCGTGGCGCCGAATTCCATAGCCTGCGCAGCCTGTGCGATCATCGTGCCGGCGACGCTGGCGATCGCCCATACGCCGAGCACGCGGTCGCTCTCGGCCTCGGCGATGACCTTCACGAAACCGTCGGGTTCGTGATTGGTCTTGGCGCGGCTGTTGGCGAGCATCGGGAACTTGCCGATCTTCACCTTGGCCTTGTCGCCGCCCATCTTCTCGATGGCTTCTTCCGTGGTGAGGCCGACACCGGCAAATTCGGGCCAGGTATAGACCACGCCGGGGATGACATCGTGGTTCACAATGCCGGTCTGCCCAGCGATGTTCTCCGCGCAGGCAATGCCTTCATCTTCGGCCTTGTGCGCGAGCATCGGGCCGGGGACCACGTCGCCGATGGCCCAGACTCCGTCGATCGTAGTGCGGAAATCGTGATCGGTTTCGATCTGGCCGCGCTTGTTGAGCGCCAGCCCGATGGCATCGAGGCCCAGGCCTTCGGTGTTCGGACGCCGACCGATCGACACCAGCACGCAATCGGCCTCTAGCGTTTCCTCGTCGCCGCCGGCAGCGGGTTCGAGCGTCAGCGTGGCCTTCTTGCCCTTGACCGTGCAGCCGGTAACCTTGGTCGACAGGCGCAGTTCCATGCCTTGTTTCTTGAAGATCTTGGCCGCTTCCTTGCGGACATCGTCGTCCATGCCGGGCAGCAGCTTCTCGAGGAATTCGACCACGACGACTTCCGCGCCGAGGCGGTTCCAGACCGAGCCCAGTTCCAGCCCGATCACGCCGCCGCCGATGACGACCATCTTCTTGGGCACCTTGGGCAGTTCGAGCGCGCCGGTGGAATCGACCACGATGTGCTTGTCATTGTCGACCTCGACGCCGGGAAGCGGCGTGACCGAGGAGCCCGTGGCGATGATCACATCCTTGGCAGTGACCGTCTCGTCGCCCACTTTCACGGTATGCGCGTCCTGGAAGGTGGCATGGCCTTTCTTCCAGTCGATCTTGTTCTTCTTGAACAGGAATTCGATGCCGCCGGTCAGACCCTTCACTGCATCGCGGCGCTGGGCGTGCATTGTGTCGAGATTGAGTTTGGGAGCGACTTCGACGCCCATATCGGCCATCGCGCCATTGCTGGCAGCGTCGAAATATTCCGAAGCGTGCAGCATCGCCTTGGAGGGGATGCAGCCGACATTGAGGCAGGTCCCGCCCAGCGTTTCGCGGCTTTCGGCGCAAGCGGTCTTCAGCCCCAGCTGCGCCGCACGGATCGCGGCGACATAGCCCCCCGGGCCAGCACCGATGACAAGAACGTCGTAGTCGTATTCAGCCATGTCTTTCTAACCTAGCAATAATAAGTGATGAGTGCCTCATCACGGTCTGCGGCCTGGCGCACGAAATCGCGCAGTCCGTGGAAATTTTCGAGTGCATATTCCCGTATATCGTCAGCTTCGCCGCGCTGAACAACCTGACCGAGATATAAGTCGTTGAGAGGCATAACATCAGGCTGGAAGCGCTGTAGGAAATCTTCGTCGCTCAAGGCTGCGGAAGCCTCGGAAAAAGCTCGAACGCTGGCAGCGGAGATGACGTTGGGCTTGCCAAGGCCGAGATCAAGATCCGCCAATGGATGCTGGTCCTGCCCGATCAGCGCCAAGGGGCCTTCTCCACGCCCAGTGTCGCCGCACAGCAGATAGTGGACGAAGTGCCAACTCTTATCGAGGTCGGTCTCGTCGCCATCCTGTCGCGCCGGGACAGGGCGAGTATCTAGTGCCCTCTTTTTCCCGAACAGCTGCGCCAGCAGCCTGGGTTTTGGGGCCTCGTACACGTCGTCATCGGGGTAGAGGAATTTTGCAAGCGCCTTCGGTCGTTCGCGGAGTTGCTCCACGACGTCCGGGCTGGTGCGGACCAGGCAGTAGGCGATACCCATTGTCTTTCCTCAGAGGTCGATCAGCATCCGGGTCGGATCTTCGATCGCTTCCTTGATGATCTTGAGTGCGGTCACTGCCTCGCGCCCGTCGATCAGGCGGTGGTCGTAGGACAGGGCGATATACATCATCGGGCGGATGACGATTTCGCCATTCACCACCACGGGGCGGTCCTCGATACGGTGGAGGCCGAGGACGGCGCTCTGCGGCGGGTTGATGATCGGGGTCGACATGAGCGATCCGAATACGCCGCCGTTCGAGATGGTGAAGGTGCCGCCCTTCATGTCTTCCATCGTCAGCGTGCCTTCCTTGGCGCGCTTGCCGAAATCGGCGATGTCCTTCTCGATGCGGGCAAAGCCCTTGTCCTGCGCGTCGCGGATAACCGGGACCACGAGGCCGTTGGGAGCAGACACCGCGACCGAAATGTCGACGTAATCGTGGTACACGATCTCGTCGCCTTCGATATAGGCGTTGACCGACGGCACGTCCTTCAGCGCAAGGCAGGCGGCCTTGGCGAAAAAGCCCATGAAGCCGAGGCGGATATCGTGCTTCTTGGCAAACAGATCCTTGAACTTGCCGCGCGCTTCCATGACAGCCGACATGTCGACGTCGTTGAAAGTGGTCAGCAGTGCCGCGTTTTCCTGCGCGCCCTTGAGCCGCTTGGCGATGGTCTGGCGCATCCGCGTCATCTTGACGCGTTCCTCGCGGCGCTCGCCGCCGGCGGAAGCGGGTGCAGCGGCGGGGGCGGGGGCGGTATCGGCAGACGCACCCTTATTCTTCGCTGCCGCGATCACGTCTTCCTTGGTCAGGCGGCCGTCCTTGCCGGTGCCCTTGATGGTCGAGGGGTCGACACCGTGTTCCAGAACCGCGCGGCGCACGGCGGGCGACAGGGTTTGCGACGCGTCGGCGGAAGCTGCGGGAGCCTCGGCGCGTTCGGTCTTGCCTTCTTCGCGCTGTTCGCTCGCGCGGCCGGCTTCCTCGCCCTTGGCAGCCGGAGCGGCGCCTTCCTCGATCACGGCGATGACCGAGTCCACCTCGACCGTGTCGCCGACCGCAACCTTGAACTCTTTGATGACACCGGCAACGGGGGAGGGGGCCTCCACCGCGACCTTGTCGGTCTCGAGGCTGATGATCGGCTCGTCTGCCGCGACCGCGTCGCCGACATTCTTGAGCAGTTCGCCGACGCTAGCTTCGGTGACCGATTCACCCAGCGTGGGGACTTTGACTTCGGTGGCCATAATGTGTGGCTCCTTCGGCCTTATGGGATCAGTTGCAGTCGCTGCGGACCTTGGGCGTGGAGCCGCCATTCAGTCCGAGCGCGATGTTGACGAGGGCTTCCTGCTGCACCTGGTGGCGGCTGGCATAACCCGTGGCGGGCGAGGCGGCGACCTCGCGGCCCGCATAACAGGGACGCATGCCGTCCTTGCCCGCGGCGGTGAGCGATTCTTCGATCAGGCGATCGACGAAGAACCAGGCGCCGTTATTCTTCGGCTCTTCCTGGCACCAGACCACGGTTTCGAGATTGGTCATGCGCTCGAGGCGCACGGCCAGCGGCTCGCCGGGGAAAGGGTAGAGCTGTTCGATCCGGACCACCGAGACATCGTCCAGACCGGCTTCGTCGCGGCGCTGCATCAGGTCATACGCCACCTTGCCGCTACACAGCACGAGACGCTTGACCTTCTTGTCGTCGATCTCGGTCATGTCGGATTTGATCCGCATGAAGTGATGATCGCCCATGAAGTCTTCGGCATCGGATTTCGCCAGCGGATGCCGCAGCAGCGATTTGGGCGTCATGATGACCATCGGCTTGCGGAAGCTACGCAGCATCTGGCGGCGCAGAACGTGGAAGTAGTTCGCCGGTGTGGTGATGTTGAGCACTTGGATGTTGTCGTTCGCGCAGAGCTGCAGGAAGCGTTCGAGGCGGGCTGAACTGTGTTCCGGACCCTGGCCTTCATAGCCATGCGGCAGCAGCAGCACGAGGCCGTTGGCGCGCAGCCACTTGACCTCGCCGGCGGCGATGAACTGGTCGATCATGATTTGCGCGCCATTGGCGAAATCGCCGAACTGCGCTTCCCACATCACTAGGCTCTTCGGATCGGCCATGGCGAAACCGTATTCGAAGCCGAGCACGCCATATTCCGACAGCGGGCTGTCATAGACCTCGAACTTGCCGTGCGGCAGCGTGGTTAGCGGGATGTATTTGCGCTCGTCCTTCTGGTCGACCCAGACGGCGTGCCGCTGGCTAAAGGTGCCGCGGCCCGAATCCTGACCCGACAGGCGGACGCCGAAGCCTTCGGTAACGAGGCTGCCGAAAGCGAGCGCTTCCGCCGTCGCCCAGTCGAAGCCCGTGCCGCTGTCGAACATGTCGCTCTTGGCCTTGAGCACGCGGCCCAGCGTCTTGTGGATCGTGAGATCGTCGGGAACGGTGGTCAGCGTGCGGCCGAGGCTGTCGAACAGCTTCTTCCCGATCGCCGTTTCCACGTTGCGGCGTGCGGTTTCCGGATCGGCCGGCTTGTTCATCCCTGCCCAGCGGCCGCCGAACCAGTCGGCCTGGTCGGGCTTATAGTCCTTGGCGGCAGCGAATTCCTGTTCGAGATGGTCGGTGAATTCGGAAATCAGCCCGTCGGCATAGCCTTTCTCGATCACGCCCTCTTCCTCGAGCCGGGCGGTGTAGAGCCGGCTGACCTTGGGATGTTGGCGGATCTCGTCATACATGAGCGGCTGGGTGAATTTGGGCTCGTCGCCTTCATTATGGCCGAAGCGGCGATAGCACCACATGTCGATCACGATGTCGCGGCCGAAGGTCTGGCGGTATTCGACCGCCAGCTTGCAGGCGAAGGTCACCGCTTCGGGATCGTCGCCATTGACGTGGAGGATCGGCGCCTGGACGCCTTTGGCCACATCGCTGGGGTAGGGTGACGATCTGGCGAATTGTGGGCTGGTCGTAAAACCGATCTGGTTATTGATGACGAAGTGCAGGCAGCCGCCTGTGTTGTAGCCGCGCACGCCCGAGAAGCCGAGGCACTCCCACACGATGCCCTGGCCGGCAAAGGCCGCGTCACCGTGGAGGAGGACGGGCAGCACCTGCTCGTGCTGCTTCAGATCGTCGCGGATCGCCTGCTGCGCTCGGGATTTTCCGAGCACGACGGGGTTCACCGCTTCCAGATGGCTGGGGTTGGGAACCAGCGACATATGCACGTTGATACCGTCGAATTCGCGGTCGGTGCTGGTGCCGAGGTGGTATTTCACATCGCCCGAGCCGCCGACATCGTCGGGATTGGCGCTCCCGCCCGAGAATTCGTGGAAGATGACCTTGTAGGGCTTGCCCATCACGTTGGCGAGGACGTTGAGCCGGCCGCGGTGGGCCATGCCGTAGATGATCTCGCGCACGCCCAATTGGCCGCCATATTTGATCACCGCTTCCAGCGCGGGGATCATGGATTCGCCGCCATCGAGGCCGAAGCGCTTGGTGCCGACGTATTTCTTGCCGAGGAAGGTTTCGTATTGCTCGCCGCGAATAACGGCTGCGAGGATCGCCTTCTTGCCTTCGTCGGTGAACTGGATCGTGTCTTCGGGCGTTTCGAACTTGTCCTGGAGGAAGCGGCGCTCCTCCGTGTCCGAAATATGCATGTATTCGAGGCCGACATTGCCGCAATAGGTTGCGCGCAGCGCCCGGTAGAGCTCGCCAACCGTGACCCATTCATAGCCGAACACGCCGCCGACGAAGACTTCCCTGCTCTCCTGTCCGGCGAAACCGTGCCATTCGAGCGTGAGGTCCTCGGGAACGTCGCGATTGGACAGGTCGAGCGGGTCGAGATTGGCCGCCAGATGGCCGCGCACACGATAGAGCCGCACGAGCAGCATCGCACGGATCGAATCGTCTGCCGCTTGCTCGATCGCCTTGGGGTCGAGCGCCTTGCCCGCCCTTTCCGCCGCTTGCGCAACCGCAGCGCGCATCTGCGTAGGATCGAGCGCGGCGGTCAGATCCGCCCCGCTATCGACCACTTCGGCCAGCCAGCGCGGGTTGCCCCAGCTCGGGCCTTGTTGCGGGCCTTCCTGATCGCCCATCTCGGGCAGGAAATCGTGGCTTTCGTTACCCATTCTAATCTCCGTGAACCCCCGCGAAGGCGTGGGCCTCAGTCGGCGTGTGCGGCATTAGAGAGCCTGCGCCAAATCGTGCCATGTAGGATTTGCCTCGACGATCCGGTTGACCTTCCAAGCCCTGTTCCATTTCTTCATCTGACGCTCGAACGCGCGGGCATCGTGAATGTTCTCGAATTCCTCGAACCATACGAGGAGATGGCAATTATATTTTCTCGCAAAGCTCGAAACGGACTGCGACCGGTGCTGCTCCATTCGCTTCGCGAGGTCGTCGGTGACGCCGATATAGAGAACGCCCATCGGCTTGCTGGCGAGGATATAAACATATCCCGGTTTCACTGATCCCCCGCGAAGGCGGGGGTCTCAGGCCAAACACGCCGGGATTGCCGACTGAGGTCCCCGCCTACGCGGGGACTCACGATGGCAATTGCGATCACGCCAGCTCCTTCAGCATCGCATCGAGCGTGGTGC
>CAMYIQ010000218.1 GCA_947258465.1 uncultured Erythrobacter sp. | reverse complement strand
CCCCTCTTCTTCAGAGGAGGGGGTTGGGGGTGGTGGCGGCTCGCCAGAGACGCTGCGGGCCAGAGCCGCGCGTATGCGCCGCGACATGCCCGAGCCCGAACGGCGCTTGTGGAAGGAGCTACGCGGTAGCCGCCTGTCCGGTTTCAAATTTAGGCGGCAAGTCGTTATCGGGCGCCGGATCGTGGATTTCTTCTGTCCAGCGAAAGGTCTGGTGATCGAAGTGGACGGCGATACACATGATCCCGTGACCGATGCTGACCGTGATGCGGCGATGCTTCGGGACCACGGGTTTCCAACCATACGTTTCACCAATGATAAGATCATGCGTAATCTGGACGGGGTGCTGGAGAAATTGATAAGCGTGCTCAAGGAAGTTGCGGATCGTTGGCCGATGGGTGGCGAACACCACCCCCAAACCCCCTCCTCTGAAGAAGAGGGGGCTTCCTAGTGGTACCCAACATCACCGAAGCCGAAGCCGCCAATGAATTGATGCGGCTGGCGAAGCAAATCGCGAAGCACGACCGGCTCTATCATGCCGAGGACGCGCCCGAGATTTCGGACCCCGAATACGATGCGCTTGTGCGGCGCAATGCGGAGCTGGAGACGGCGTTTCCGCATCTGGTGCGGGACGACTCGCCGAGCCGGAAAGTCGGGCACACCGCATCCGCCTCGCCGCTGAGCAAGGTCCGGCACGAAGTTCGCATGATGAGCCTCGACAATGCCTTCGATGCCGAGGAGGTCGAGGAATGGGTGGCGCGGGTGCGGCGGTTCCTTTCGCTTGCTGAGGACGAGCCGGTTGCCTTCACCGCCGAGGACAAGATCGATGGCCTGTCCTGCAGCCTGCGCTACGAGAAGGGCGTGCTGGTGCGCGCCGCCACGCGCGGCGACGGGCAGGTGGGTGAGGATGTGACGCCCAATGTCGCGCATATCGCGGACATCCCGCAAACCCTTCGTTCGTCTCAAGCGAAGTCGAGCGACGCAAGCGAGAGCGTCTCGACTTCGCTCGACGCGAACGGGGAATGGGATGGACCCGAAGTGTTCGAGATTCGCGGCGAGGTCTATATGGCCCGCGCCGATTTCGAAGCGCTCAATGCCCGGCTGATGGATGATGCGCGCGCCGCGGCCGAAGAGAAGGGCGAGGAATTCGATCCCGCAAAGGTCCGCCAGTTCGCCAATCCGCGCAACGCCGCTGCCGGTTCGCTGCGGCAGAAGGATGCCAGCGTAACCGCGCAGCGACCGCTCAAATTCTGGGCGCATGGCTGGGGCGCGGCGTCCGATGTGCCGGGCGCGACACAAGCGGAGGTTGTGCGCTGGATCGAGGGCTGGGGCGTGCCCGTTTCGCCACTGTTCGCCCGCTTCGACAGCGCCGGGGACGTCCTCGCGCATTACGAGACGATCGCTGCGCAGCGCGCGGACTTGCCCTATGAAATCGACGGCGTGGTCTACAAGGTCGACCGGCTCGACTACCAGCAGCGCCTCGGCTTCGTGGCCAAGGCACCGCGCTGGGCGCTGGCGCATAAATTTCCCGCCGAACGGGCCGAAACTACGCTCGAGAGCATCGATATCCAGGTTGGGCGGACGGGCAAGCTCACGCCGGTCGGCCGCCTCGCGCCGGTGCTGGTGGGCGGGGTGACGGTGACCAATGTCACGCTGCACAATCGCGACGAGATCGCGCGCCTCGGCGTGCGTCCGGGCGACCGCGTTGTCGTTCAGCGCGCGGGCGACGTTATTCCACAGCTTGTGGATAATCTGACCCGCGACGAGCCGAGACCCGAGGCGAAGATGCCGGACTTTTCCCGCTGCCCCGAATGCGGCAGCGAGGCCGTGGCGGAGGAAGGCGAGGTCGATGTGCGGTGCACAGGCGGTCTCATATGTCCCGCGCAACGCACGGAAAGACTGAAGCATTTCGTCTCTCGCGGCGCGCTCGACATCGACGGGTTGGGTGAGAAGACGATCGACCAGTTCTTTGCCCTCGGCTGGCTCGAAAGCCCCGCAGACATTTTCCGCCTCAAACAGCGCCGCGAGGACATTCTCGCGCTCGACGGGTGGCAGGAGCGGTCTGTGGATAACCTGTTGGCAAGCATAGAATTGCGAAGGCACCAGCTATCCGATCGCCCCCGAGGTGATGAAGCTTTCGACATTGAGGGCGCAGTTAGAATAGACCGTTTTCTGTTCGGCTTAGGCATTCGCCATATCGGGATTGTTACAGCACGAACTTTGCTGAAAGAGTTCCGTTTCCTGTATGATGTTCGTGATTTCGCAGAGCGGGCCCGTGCTGGCGATGACGAAGCCAGAGAACGGTTCCTCTCGATTGACGGCATCGGCCCTGCAGTAGTGGATTCACTCGGCGACTTTTTTCACGAGGAGCACAACGTCCAGGTTTGGAACGACCTCGCAGAGACGGTCTTTGACGATGGTCAGCCACCTGAATACAAATTCAAGATTCAAGACAGCCCGGTCAGTGGCAAGACCGTGGTGTTCACCGGCAAGCTCGAGACGATGAGCCGCGACGAGGCCAAGGCGCAGGCCGAGCGCCTCGGCGCCAAGGCCAGCGGATCGGTCAGCGCGAAGACCGACCTGCTCGTCGCCGGACCGGGCGCGGGCAGTAAGCTGAAAAAGGCCGAGGAACTGGGCATCGAGGTGGTCGACGAGGCAGGCTGGGCGAAAATCGTCGCCGAGGCCGGATGAGCTGGCTCGAACAGACGCACCCCATCGCCACGCGGATCGCGGGCCTGTTGCGCGCGCGGGGCGAGACGATCGCGGTGGCCGATGGTGCCAGCGGCGGGCTGATCGCGGCATCGCTGCTGACCGTGCCGGGCGCGCTCGATTTCTTTGTCGGGGGCGGGGTGGTCTATTCGTTCAGGGCGCGCGACGTGCTGTTCGCCCAGCCGCGCGACGCCTGGCGCGGAATGCGCGGCGCGAGCGAGGAGTATGCCCTGCTGCAGGCGCGGTCCATTCGCGACAATTTCGGCGCCGCATGGGGCCTGGCGGAAAGCGGATCGGTAGGCGGTTCGACCCATCCGAGCGGCGCACCGGCGGGCCAAAGCTGCGCCGCGCTGGTCGGGCGGGATGGCGAATGGACGCGTCTCACGCAGACCGGCAGCGACGCGCGCATCCCCAATATGGAGGCGTTTGCGCGCGCCGCGCTGGAGTTTGCGGAAGAAACGCTGGCCGGTGTCAGGCCCTTAAATACCAGCTCCTAGTCGTTGGGCATGATGTGAATTT
>CAMYIQ010000217.1 GCA_947258465.1 uncultured Erythrobacter sp. | reverse complement strand
CCAAGCGATAGCCCGCGGCCCGGTTTGGCGAAGGAAGCATTGCAGAATAGAAAAGGCCCCGCCGGGCATATCCCGGCGGGGCCTTTTCGAGCCCAAGGGCCGCAGCCTTACTTGACCAGTTCGACCTGTTCGAAATCGAGTTCGACCGGCGTAGCGCGGCCGAAGATCGAGACCGAGACCTTGACCTTCTGCTTGTCGAAATCGAGTTCTTCGACGAGGCCGTTGAAGCTTGCGAACGGACCGTCCAGCACCTTGACCTGATCGCCGATCTCGTAATCGACGCTGATTTCCTTCTTCGGCGCCGCGCGGGCTTCTTCCACACCGCCGAAATAGCGCGCCGCTTCCTTTTCGGAAATCGGCTGCGGCTTGTTATTGGTGCCTAGGAAGCCGGTCACCTTCGGGGTGTTCTTGACGAGGTGATAGACGTCATCGGTCATGTTCAGCTTGGCGAGCACGTAACCGGGCATGAACTTGCGTTCCACCTGGACCTTCTTGCCGCGCTTCACCTCGGTCACGGTTTCGGTCGGAACTTCGACTTCCTCGACACCCTCGGAAAGGCCCAGCCGTTCGGCTTCGGCGATAATCGCGTCGCGAACCTTGTTCTCGAAACCCGAATAGGCGTGGATGATGTACCAGCGTGCCATGTGTTCTCTATTATCCTGTCGAAATGCGGCTCAGGCCAGAAACATCAGGCCAGCGTCAGCAGCCAGCGTACCACGGCGCTGAAAAGCGAGTCGATGCCAAGGAAGAAAAGCGAGAGGATCACCGTCATGATGAACACGAAGATCGCCGTGCGCACCGTTTCCTCGCGCGTCGGCCATACGACCTTGCGCCCTTCGGCCTGCACCTGGCGAAGGAATTCCGCCGGGCTGGTTTTCTTTTCGTCTGCCATCGCTCACGTCTCTCGCGTAAAAATCGTGCCGCCTTCCGCCACGTCCCTTTCAGGTAGGGTCTCTCGCCGCCCCGGTTCAAGTCCGGGAGGGGCTTTTTCGATTCCCAATGTCGGAAGACGCAGGTTCACTAGTCCCGTGCGCATCAAAAGGCAAGCGGTGGACTCGGGCGAATCTCCCCTTTGCAAGTGGGGTGCGCGCGACTAGCCTGCCCGCTTTACAGTTACGGGACGCATGAGGGGAATTTTCGCAATGGCAACAAGCCAGGCACCGAGTCTGGGCGAGCGGCTGATTCAGCCGGTCACCAATTTATCCGATTTTATTTGGGGCGGGACGTGGGACGGGGTGGAAGTGCTCCCTTTCCCACCCATGACCATCATCCTACTGGGCATCGGCCTGTGGATCATGGTGGGGCTCAAATTCTATCCGATCATCAGGCTCGGCACCGCCTTCAAAGGCCTCTTCGCCGGTCGCAAACGTCAGGGCGAAGGCGAGATTTCACCTTTCGCCGCGCTATCTACCGCACTGTCCGGTCAGGTCGGGACGGGCAACCTTGCCGGTGTCGCGACCGCCATCGCACTGGGCGGTCCCGGGGCGATCTTCTGGATGTGGGTCACCGCCCTGTTCGGCATGGCGCTGGCCTTCGCCGAAGGTTCGCTTGCCATCCGCTACCGCGAGCGCACGAGTGACGGCGTGCTGCGCGGCGGGCCAATGACCTACATCATGCTGGGCCTGGGCAAGAAATGGACCTGGCTCGCCGTGGTTTTCTGCCTCGGCACGCTGTTTTCCGCGCTGGTAACGGGCAACTCGATTCAGGCGAATGCCGTGGCGGACGGCCTCAACGAACTGTTCGGCATCGAAGAATGGCTCGGCGGGCTGATCGTCGCGATCCTCGTTTTCATCGTCATCATCGGCGGCATCAAGTCGATCGGCAACGTCGCCGAAAAAATCGTGCCCTTCATGGCGGCCACCTACATCGTCATGGCGGTGATCGCGCTGATCCTGAATTTCGGCGATCTGGGTGAAACCTTCGGCCTGATCTTCCACGGCGCCTTCAACCCGCAGGCGGCCAGCGGCGGCTTCGTGGGGGCCGCGATCATCCTCGCCATTCGTGCCGGCGTCGCGCGGGGCCTGTTCTCCAACGAAGCCGGCCAGGGCTCGACCGCCATCGCCCATGCCGTCGCGCAGACCAACGATCCCGAAACGCAGGGCCGCATGGCCATGCTCGGGACCTTCATCGACACGATCGTAATCTGCACGATGACCGCGCTGGTCATCCTTACCGTGCGCGGCGATTTCACGGCAGGCGGCGAGGCTGTGGCGCACGCATGGCAATCCGACCGGGTCGGTTTCGAAATGACCAGCGGCGCTTTCGCGGCGGCCTTCCCGGTCGAGATTGCCTCGGTTCCGATCGGTACGCTGGTGGCCTCGATCGCACTGATCCTATTCGTTTTCACCACCCTGCTGACATGGAGCTATTACGGCGAACGGGCGATCACCTTCCTCTACGACCGTGTGAAAGGCTCCAGCCGTTCCGGCGAAAAGAAGCTGCACATGGCCTGGCGCGTGTTGTGGTGCGTGGTCATCTTCCTCGGCGCGGCACAGCCAAGCGAACTGGTCTGGCGACTGGGAGACATTTCCAATGCCGCCATGGCCCTGCCGAACCTTCTCGCCCTTGCCCTGCTCAGCGGGGTGGTATTCAAGCTGGCGCAGGGTCAGAAAGATGCGGGTCCGACACATACGGCCGATACCCCTGAAGAGCCCGAAGAATACTGAAGCCGGGCCTTTACCAAAAAATTAGGGCCGGAGGTCAATATGACCTCCGGCCCCGTCCATTTGCGACTGAACCCTCAGCGTAGCCCGAACAGGCGAGCCAGGAAACCCGGCTGTTCCATCGGCTGGATCTTACCGTGCATCCGATAGCGCAGCGAACTGTCGCTATAAGGCTTCGGCTGCACCCAGCCATCGGGGCGACTGCTGCGGAAGGACAAACTCGACATGGCATACCTCCATGAAACTTCTGCCCTCCGTCCTGATGAGTAAAAACACTAGGGTGCGCGGGAGGTTCCCGTCCCGCTTTTCCCGCCACGGCTCCAGACGAGCGCCAACAGGGTCAGCGCGGCGAGCGGCATAAGGTTGATCCCCAAGGGGAAGGCCAATGCGCGGGTGGCGTAGGGCGCGAAATAAAGCACCGCGAGCGCCAGCTTTTCATAAGGGCGAAAGCCGTGCTCCAGCCCCTGCATGACCAGCCAGAGCGTAGGGAAGATCAGAAAAGGCAGATCGTAGCTGAAGAGATAGGGCGAGGCGAGCGCCGTCGCGGCGAGCACCGCAGCCCCCGATGCACGCGCATCGCCCGCGAAGCGGCGTGAGGCAAGCAGGGCCGCCGCGCAAGCCGCCAGTCCCGATATGACAGCCAGCACCAGCCCCGCGATCTCGCCTCCAAGCAGCCGCGCCTGGGAATGGAATGTCGTCATGCGCAGCAGGAAATCGGGATTGATTCCTTCCAGCAGAGCACCGCTTGCGCGCCAGCTTGTGGTATAAGCCGCGAGGGTTTCGCTGCCGAAAGCAGCCCACGAGATTGCAATCAGAGCCATTGCGGTGGCGCCGGCGCCTATGAAAGCGCGCCATTTGCGCCCCGCACCTAACCAAAACGGCGCCAGCACTGCGAGATGCGGTTTTATCACCAAGGCACCGATTGCCGCCCCCGAAACCGCCTGTCGCTTGCCCAGTTCATGCGCGGCCAGCACCAGCAAGGCGCCTGTCAGAAGACCGGTCTGCGCATGGCCCGCCGCGATCAATGCCCCGGGATAGGCAACGACGAGGGGCCAGAGGCGGGGAAACGCACGTATGCCGGCCCAGGCCCACAAGCCCCAGGTAATCGCCACCCAGGCGATCCACGCGACCGGAAACGGCAGGGCACCGAAGGGCGTGACGGCAAACAGAAAGGGCGGCGGATTGACGAAGGCGAACCACCCCTCGCTCCCCGTCCCCGTCTGGACACGCTCTTGCAACGCCAGATCGTAGGCGGCGGCGGGATCGCCTCCCACCACGGCATGACCGGCCCCCCAAAAGGCGAGGAAATCGGTCCCCCCAGGCCCCATTGCCCCGATGTAGGAATTGGTCAGCACTGCGAGGCTGGCGAGCGCGAGGAGCAACGCGTAGCCGCGTACCCGCTCGTGCGTCAGCCAGTCCGCCTTGCGCAGCCAGTCCATCGCCGCCCTTCCCCTCCCTCGCGAAAACACTCGCGATCGAGTTAGCGCGCCGATGGAGAGCTAGCCAGATCGGGGGGTGGGCAATCCCCGCCCGTGCTGCGGCCTACCCGGCCTTGGAAGCGATCCAGCGGTCGATCTTGGCCTCCAGCACCGGCAGCGGAAGGCTGCCCGTATCGAGCACCTGGGCGTGGAATTCGCGAATGTCGAAACCGGCGCCGAGCCGCTGCTCGGCTTTCTTCCGCAATTCCTGGATCTTCAGCGCGCCGACCTTATAGGCAAGCGCCTGGCTCGGAATGGCGATATATCGTTCGACCTCGGCCACCACCTCGGTCTCGGTCATGCCCGAATTTTCCAGCATGAAGTCGATCGCCTGCTGGCGGGTCCAGCCCTTCGCGTGGAGGCCGGTATCGACCACTAGCCGCATGGCGCGAAGCTGTTCGTCCTGCAGCGTGCCGTAGCGGTTCCAGGGATCGTCGAAGAAGCCCATTTCGTAGCCCAGCGTCTCCGAATAGAGCGCCCAGCCTTCGACATAGGCGGTGTTGCCACCGAAGCGCATGAAGGCAGGCAGCGCCTCGTTTTCCTGCGCCAAGCTGATCTGGAAGTGATGACCCGGCGCGCCTTCGTGGAGGTAGAGGGTGACGTTGCCAGTCGTCAGGCGGCTGGGCAGGTCATAGGCGTTGAAATAGAACGTACCCGGGCGCGAGGCATCTGGCGGACCCGACTGATAGGAACCTCCAGCCTGGAATTGTTCGATCGCTTCGTCATAGGGCTTGATCTCGAGCTGGGCCTTGGGAAGTACCGAGAAAT
>CAMYIQ010000216.1 GCA_947258465.1 uncultured Erythrobacter sp. | reverse complement strand
TCCTGACCATCCAGGCCGTACGCCTGTCGGGCGTGGTGCTGGGCGTGCTCGGCGCGCTGGTACTCGGGGAAATCCTGCCGCTGCCCGATATCTTAGGCTATATCCTCCTCGCGCTCGGGGCGTTCGACGTCTTCATTCTGCCGACCATCCTCGCCAAGCGCTGGAGCAGCGGCAAGTGAAGCGTTTCTACAAGGATGTCACGGTCGAGACGAGCGAGGCGGGCCATACCGTCGCTCTCGACGGGCGGCCGATCAAGACCCAGGGGGGCAGACCGCAGACGGTCGGATCGCGCAGCCTCGCCCGGGCGCTCGCCGATGAATGGGCGGCGCAGGGCGACACGATCGACCCCGCGCGCTTCGTCTTCCGCGACATGGTCGATTACGCTCTCGATGTGGTGCCCGAATCGCGAAGCGAGATCGTCGAAAAAATGCTGCGTTACGCGGACACCGATACGCTGTGTTACCGCGCCGATCCGGACGAACCGCTATGGCACCGCCAGCGCGAGATGTGGGACCCGTTGGTCGAAGCGATGGAAGCGCGCGAGGGGGTGAAGCTCGAACGCGTCAGCGGCATCCTGGCCAGACCGCAATCGCCACAAACGCTGGACCGCCTTTCCACCCGGCTCGAAAGACTCGACGCTTTCACTCTCACGGCGCTCGAACAGCTTACCTCGCTCGCCGCCTCGCTCTGCATCGGCCTTGCGGCGCTGGAAGACGATGCCGATGGCGAGCAGCTCTGGGCCGCCGCCAATCTCGAGGAAGACTGGCAAACCGCGCAATGGGGCGAAGACGAGGAAGCCGCCGATCGCCGCGCGAAGAAGCTCGACAGCTTCCTCAAGGCGAAAGAATTCGCGCGGTTGGCGCGGTAAATCCGGTGCCGCGTGTCCTGACCGTTGCGGCGAGTTCGGGCCATGGTTTCTCGAAGACGGTTCGCGACAGGATCGATATCGTCGCAGGACACGGTGTCGCGGGGGATGCGCATGCCGGTCGCACCGTCAAACATCGGTCGCGAATGCGCGTCGATCCGAACCAGCCCAACCTGCGACAGGTCCATCTGATCCACGCCGAACTTCTGACCGAGCTGCGCGAACGCGGCTTTGCGGTCGAGCCAGGCGATCTGGGTGAAAACATCCTCACCATCGGAATCGATGTGCTCGCGCTGCCGCGCGGCACCATTCTGACGATCTTACCTTCGGGCGCCCGGCTTGAAATCACGGGTCTGCGCAATCCCTGCGCGCAAATCGAGGCATTTCGGCCCGGCTTGCTATCGGCTGTGCTGGAGAAATCTCGCGAAGGGTCCCTCGTGCGCAAGGCCGGAGTCATGGCCATAGTTTTGACGAGCGGCGCAATCGGCCCCGGCAATACGATCACAGTGGAGCTTCCGCCCCTACCACACCGCGCGTTGGAACCCGTCTGACACCTCAGCCGATCCAGTCGGCGACCTGTCCGGCTACGTCGTTGGCCGCTTCGTTGAGCGCCGGACCCACGAATGCCGTTTCCGGAGCGGCGACCGGCACCCGGGCCTCGAAGCGGCGGGTGCTCACTGCCGAATCGCTCGAATTGCGAACGGCATCGAGCGTAACCACGGCTTCGCGCGTGCGCGCATCGTAGCCGAAGGCGCGCAGCGAACCGTGCAACCGGTCGCTTGTACCCACCCCCGGATCGTCGCCATCGATGACCACGCGGTTCGACCGGGTGCGGATGGTTTCCGCAACCAGGCGCCCGAACAGGCGCGCGGGGCGTTCGACCCATACTGCATCCTGAAGATAGGCCATCTGCGTATCGGTGACCTGCACCGGTACGCGGGTGACATCGAGCGCCTTGGGCACTTCGAATTCCGCGATGATCAGCGCCCCTTCCCGCGCTTCGCCACCGCCGGAACCGGCGGGCGCCGAAGCGGTGGGGGTGAGGGTCAACAGGCTGTCGGGGACTTCGCCGCCCAGACTGAGGCAACCGCCCAGCAACAGGACCGGAGCCAGCGCGGCGAGTTTGAAAGTGCTGTTCATGCTTGTGCCTCTCACGGCTTGTAATCGGGCAGCGGCTGGTTCGAAAGCAGCGCGCCGGCTCCCTGCTCGTCGAGCTTTTCGGTCACGCCCCGCAAAGCCTTGCTGGTGGCGCGCAGGTCCTTCAGCGTGGCTTCGGCCGCGGGAAGCGTGCTTTCGGTGAGCTGCTTGGTGGCCGGCCGCGCGTCGTTCAAAGTGTCCTCGAGCGCCTTGGCCGCGCCGCTCGCCGATTTGAGCGTCGACCGCAGATCCTTGGCGATGGCCTCGCCTTCCTCGTTGAGGATGCGATCCGTCGTGGCGGTGACCTGTTCGAACTGGTCGAGCGCCTCGCTCGCCTCGCGCAGCGTCACCTGCAATTCGGCCATGGTCCGCTCCATCTGCGGGGCAGCCGCCGCGAAGCCCGCACTGGCCGCATTGGTATTGGCGAGAATCTGCGAAATTTCTTCCTGATTGCGATCGCTCAACAGCATGGTCAACCGCTCGGTCAGCGTGGCCAGGCGTTCGAGCAGGAGCGGCGCGCTGGCGAGAACGGCACCGAAACCGCCACCCGTGGTCGGCGGGATGATCGGCACACCTTCGGTACAGGCGGTCGTTTCGCAGGAAATCGGGGGGGCACCGCTGCGCGCGCCATCGAGGGTGATCGTCGAAACGCCGGTAAAGCTGCCCTGGATCGTGGCCGTGGTGCCGACCAGAATGGGTACGCTTTCCTGCACCTTGATCCGCACGCGGACGAATTCGGGATCCTTGTCCCACAGCACGATTTCGTTCACCTGCCCCACCGGCACCCCGGCGAAATCGACCGAGCTGCCATTGGCAAGCCCGGCGACCGATTGCTTGAAGAAGATGTCGTATTCGTTCTGCGCCCCGCCGCCGAGCCGCGCGAGCCAGACGATAAACAGCGCGAGCGCGCCGAGGATCAGCAGTGTCACCGCCCCCACCCAAACGTGATTTGCCCGCGTTTCCATTGAGCTACGCCTTATCCTTCTTCGAATTCGCTTTGTCCAACGCTTTGACCGCATGTGCCGCCACGGGCTCGTCCATATGCTTGCGCAATTCGTCGAGCGCTTGGGCGGTCAGCGCGGCGCGTCCGCGCGGACCGTTGAAATATTCTTGTATCCAGGGGTGATCGAGTTCCATCAGATTGGGGACCGTATCGACCGCGATCACCTTCTTGTCGGCGATCACCGCCACCCGGTCGCAGATCTCGTGCAACGTATCGAGATCGTGCGTAATGAGGAACACGGTCAGCCCCAGCGTTTCCTTGAGTTCCAGGGTCAACCGGTCGAACGCCGCGGCGCCGATCGGGTCGAGCCCGGCGGTCGGTTCGTCCAGAAACAGCAGTTCCGGATCGAGCGCCAGCGCCCGCGCGAGGCCGGCGCGCTTTTTCATGCCGCCCGACAGTTCGGAAGGGTATTTGCTGACCGCTTCTTCCGGCAGGCCCGAAAGCACCACCTTGTAGCGCGCGATTTCATGGCGCAGTTCGGGTTCGATGTCGGGATAGAACTGCTTCAGCGGCACTTCGACGTTTTCGCCCACCGTCAGCGTACTGAACAGCGCCCCGCCCTGGAACAGCACGCCCCAGCGATTGCGAATGCCGATCTCCTGCTGCGGATCGCTCCCGGCGATCGAGCGTCCGAACACGCTCACCTCGCCTTCCGTCGGGGTCTGCAGCCCGATGATCGCGCGCATCAGCACCGATTTGCCCGTACCCGAGCCGCCGACCACGCCGAGAATTTCGCCGCGCCTGACCTTGAGATCGAGGTCCTGATGGACGACCTGCGGGCCGAAAGCCGTCTTCAGCCCTTCGACAATGATCGGATGTTCGCCGCGATAGCGTTCGTGGTGGCCCAGTTCGCGCCCGGTTTCGTCCTGTGCCATCAGCCCCACCCGATCTCGGTAAAGAACACCGCGAAGAAGGCATCGATCACGATGACCGCGAAGATGCCCGTGACCACCGCCATCGTCGTGCGCAGCCCGACATCTTCGGAATTCCCCTTGACCTTCATCCCGTGATAACAGCCCGCCAGGGCCACGATCAGGCCGAAGACCGGCGCCTTGAGCAAGCCGACCCACAGATCGTAAATCGGCACCACGTCCTGGATGCGCGACAGGAATGTCCAGAACGGTATCCCGAGCATGAACTGGCCCACGAAGGCCCCGCCGATGATCGCGACGCCGGCGGAATAGAAGCCCAGCAGCGGCATCATCAAAATGGCGGCGAGAATGCGCGGGACGACCAGCGCTTCCATCGGCGAAATGCCGATAGTCTGCATCGCGTCGACCTCCTCGGTCAGGCGCATGGTGCCGATCTGCGCGGCAAAGGCGCTGCCCGAACGGCCGGCCACCATGATCGCGGTCATCAACACGCCCAGTTCGCGCAGGGTGATCCGGCCGACCAGATTGACGGTCAGCGTCTCCGCACCGAACTGCGCAAGCTGCACCGCACCCTGCTGCGCGATGACGATGCCGATCAGGAAGCTCATCAGGCCGACGATCGGAAGCGCCGATACGCCCACCAGTTCGAGCTGACGGACCAGCGCAAGCCAGCGGAACCGGCTCGGATGACGTATCAGGCCGGCAAACGCCACCAGCAGCGCGCCGAGAAAACCGACCACGCCGTAAGCGCCCATGCGCGCATTGGCCATCTTTTCGCCTATGGCCTGCGGCACGCGTTCCCATACCGGCAGGCGCGGCGCGGCGATTTCTTCTTCCGCGCGCACATTCTTCAACGCCGCGATCAGGCGTTCGGCCCGCTCGCTCGCCCCCGCGATCTCGGCTTCATGCGCGGCGGACAGGCTGGTCGCCGTCCATGCCCCCACCGTGTCGATTTCGCTCACGGCAGCCAGATCGATTCTGGCGATCGGCCCTTCGAGCGCGCGCAAATCCCGATCGATCGCGCCGATGGTGGACACCAGATAGGGCCCGGACAGGGCCAGCACCGTGCCCCCGTCGTCCCCCTCGACCAATTCGTATTCGGCAATACCACCCATCGCGGCGCGGTATGCGGGGAAATCAGTCGCTTGCCAAGCGGCGATCGACGCGGATCACCTGCAACGTTGCATCGCAGCATTGCCGCTGGCATGGGCTTGCTATCAAATTTCCGGCACCGGCCCGCTCCCCCTCCCGGCCACGCAATAGGATAGTGCATGGGTGGCCGGGAGG
>CAMYIQ010000215.1 GCA_947258465.1 uncultured Erythrobacter sp. | reverse complement strand
GTAGGGGCCGATGATCGACTGTGTGCTCTGGATCTGCCCGTCCGCGCCCGCCGGGACCAGTTCGGGGCTGATCTCCGTATCGAGGATATCGGCCAGCACGGCATCGACACCCTGGTCGAACTGGCTGGTCTGCGTGGTCCAGCGGATCAGGTACTGGATCAGCGTCTTGGGCACGCCGGCATTGACACCGTAATGGCTCATGTGATCGCCCACGCCATAGGTGCACCAGCCGAGCGCCAGTTCGGAAAGGTCGCCGGTCCCGATCACCCACCCGCCATGCTGGCCGGCAAGGCGGAAGAGGTAGTCCGTGCGCAAGCCCGCCTGCACGTTCTCGAAGGTCACATCGTAGACCGGCTCGCCATCGGCAAAGGCGTGACCAATGTTCTTCAGCATCATGGTCGCTGTCGGCTTGATGTCGATTTCCTCGGCAGTGATGCCGAAAGCGTCCATCAGCCGCCAGGCATTGGACTTGGTCCCTTCGGACGTCGCGAAACCGGGCATCGTATAGCCCCGGATATCGGTGCGCGGGCGGCCCAGCCGGTCCATCGCCTTGGCTGCGACGATCAGCGCATGCGTGCTATCGAGCCCGCCCGATATGCCGATGACGAGGCATTTGGGGTTGGTCGCCTGAATACGCCGCATCAGCGCATCGACCTGGATATTGAAGGCTTCGTAGCAATCTTCGTCGAGCTTGTGCGCCCGGTTGGGCACGAAGGGGAAGCGCCGCACGGGCCGCTCCAAGCCGATATCCGCGCGCGGGGCGACATGGTCGAATTCGATGCGGCGATACCGGTCTTCCGGGCGCCCTGCCGCTTCGGCCGCATCGTTGAATGTCTGCATCCGCATGCGTTCGGACAGGATCCGCTGCGTATCCACATCGGCGATGCACAGTTCCGGCTCCAGCTCGAACCGCACGCTTTCGACAAGCAGGTCTCCCAGCTCGTAGATCATCCCCTGCCCGTCCCAGGCGAGATCGGTCGTGCTCTCGCCATGTCCGCTGGCCGAATAGGCGTAGGCGCAGACCGAACGGCTCGAGCTTGCCCGGCTGAGCAGATGGCGCTCGTCCGACTTGCCGATCGTGATGTTCGAGGCCGACAGGTTGAGCAGTATCGTCGCCCCGGCCAGCGCGGCGAGTGTACCGGGCGGATTGGGTGCCCAGAAATCCTCGCAGATCTCGATCCCGAAGGTGAAACCGGGCAGGTCGCTGGCGGAAAAAATCAGGTCGGTGCCGAAAGGCACTTCCCGCCCGCCGCAGCGGATCGTCAAGCCGGTGCATTCGCGGCCATGCGCGAACCAGCGCTTTTCGTAATATTCGCGGTAGTTCGGCAGATAGCTTTTCGGCACGACACCGAGCAACTCGCCGCGCGCCACGATCAGTGCGCAATTGTAGATCCGCCCATTGCGCCGCAAGGGGGCGCCGAAGACGAGCACGGGCACAAGCGCGCGCGATGCCTCGCAGATCGCCTCGATCTGCGTTTCGACTGCATCGAGCAATGCCGACTGCAGGTGAAGGTCATCAAGCGCATAGGACGACAGCGAAAGCTCGGGATAGAGCAGCAGGTCGACGGCCCGCGCATCTGCCATCCGTGCCTGTTCCAGGATGCCTTCGGCATTATAGGCGATATCGGCGGTGCGCACCTTCGGGGTACTCGTCGCCATGCGCACGAAGCCGTGCGTATGCAGGTCGAAGAAGGGGTGAATATCGCTGCCGCTCATGGGGGCGGGACCTTTCTCGTCGGAATTTTTCGAAGCGGGCTCGAGCCAGTCCGCCGGCTCGCAAATCCCGAGTTCGGCGAGGCGTTTCTGGACCGAGGCCCGGGCAATCTTGCCCCTGGCTTCCCAGCCGTAGACCGTGCGGCTGGGCCAGGGTTCGGGATCGCCATAGCGCGTCCCGAATTCCCCCGCACTAAGCGGCGGATCATAGGTTTCGCGAAAGGCGCGTATCTTGGCACCTGCCACATGCATGAAGGCTCGGTATCCCTAAAGGATACTAGATGCAAGCTGCGAGCTAGGCCGCGAGCAGATCCGCTGCGGCCGGGCTTTCCTGCAGCAGTTCGATCAAGCCGCGTTCTTCCCTGGTGAGCCATTTGGTCGCGCGCGGAAGGCACGTTTTCGCGCGCCATTCTTCCTGCCGTTCGACCAGATCGATCACGGCAGGATGGATATAGCTTTTGCGGGTGACGGCGGGGGTATTGCCGAGCTTGTCCGCGACGCAATCGAGCAGCGCCTTGATCGGCAACTCTCCCGCGCCTTCGAGCAGGCACTGAAACGCCATCACGCTGCCATGCCATGTGCGGAAATTCTTGGCCGTAAATCGTTCGCCCATGGTTTCGGCAAGGTATTCGTTGACGTCGGAAGAACCGACCGCCTGAACATCGCCGTCCTCGTCCACATATTTGAACAGGTTCTGGCCGGGCAAATCCTGCATCTTGCGCACCAGCCGCGTCAAACTGCCATCCGACAGCGTTACTTCACGCAGTTTGCCGCCCTTCCCCTTGTAGCGCAGCCGCAGCGTGTTGCCCGTAAGCTCCGCATGGCGCTTCCGCAGGGTGGTTGCCCCGAAGCTCCGGTTGCGCTGCGCATATCCTTCGTTCCCGACCCGCACCGCGCCAAGATCGAGCAGACGGACGACGCTGGCGACCGCCCGCTCGCGAGTCAGCTTGCGGCCCCGCAAATCGTCTTCCACTCGCTTGCGGACCAGCGGCAGCAGGCTTCCGAAGGTCACGCAGCTATCGAACTTCTCGCCCTCTCGCGCCGCGCGGAAATCGGGGTGGTAGCGATATTGCTTGCGCCCCTTGACATCCACGCCGGTCGCCAGGATATGGCCGTTGGGTGCCGGGCAGAACCAGGCGTCGCGATAGGCCGGGGGCAGCGCGATCGCATTGAGCCGTTTCTTCTCCTGCGGATCGGCAATCAGCCGACCTTCGGCATCGTAATAGGCCCATCCCTTGCCTGCCCCTTTCCGGGTGATACCGGGCAGATCGTCGTCGACATAGATGAGCTTCGTCATAGCGTAGGGAACAACCGTGGGATCGCTGTCACGGTTCCCCACCTTGTGACGAATGGCGGGGTGAACTAGCCATCCCGCCCAAAGGAGAACGAGTTTGGCCGATCCCACCTATACGCCGCCCGAAGTCTGGACCCACGACGCCGAGAACGGTGGCCGCTTCGCCAGCATAAACCGCCCCACATCCGGCGCGCGCGAGGAACAGGAGCTGCCTGTCGGTCAGCACGATTTCCAGCTCTATTCGCTCGCCACGCCCAATGGGGTGAAGGCAACGATCATGTTCGAGGAACTGCTCGAGGCGGGCCATGCGGGCGCTGAATATGACGCCTGGACGATCGATATCTCCGATGGCGACCAGTTCGGTTCGGGCTTCGTCGGTCTCAATCCCAATTCGAAGATCCCCGCCCTGCTCGACCGCAGCGGCAGCGAGCCCGTGCGTGTGTTCGAAAGCGGTGCGATCCTGATGCATCTGGCCGAAAAGTTCGGCGCTTTCCTGCCCACCGACCGCACCCGCGCGGAAGTGCTGAGCTGGCTGTTCTGGCAAGTCGGCAGCGCGCCCTTCATCGGCGGCGGCTTCGGCCATTTCTACGCCTATGCCCCGGAGAAATACGAATATCCGATCAACCGCTATGCGATGGAAACCAAGCGCCTGTTCGACGTTGCCGACAAGCGCCTGGCGGATAGCGAATTCCTCGGCGGCAAGGATTACACGATCGCCGACATCGCCGCCTATCCCTGGATCGCTCCCTTCGTTTTCGGCGAGATCTACGGCGAAGCGAAGACCTTTCTTTCGATCCCGGAATACGCACATGTGGAACGCTGGGTAAGACAGATCGCCGAACGCCCGGCAGTGCGGCGCGGACGCATCGTCAACAAGGTCTGGGGCGAGGACGACGAGCAGCTACGCGAACGCCACTCGGCCGCAGATTTCGCAGGCAAGCGATATTGATCGCACAGCCCCGGGCTTGACTTCGCGCCTTCCATGACCTCCCAATAAGTTGCATGGGAGAACCGAATTGTGAGTAAGCCGATCCCCGCCGCCGGGCGACTGGAGAAGATCGGATACGGGATCGGCGATCTCGCATCGTCCTTCTACATCAATTTCTTCAACATCTACCTGCTCTACTTTTTCGTGGAGCTGGGGGGTGTCGGCCCGGCGGCGATGGGCCTCATGCTGCTGCTGACGAAGTTCTTCGATGCCGTGACCGACCCGGTAATGGGCGCGATCGGAGACCGGACGCGCAGCCGCTGGGGGCGCTATCGCCCCTATCTGCTGTGGGGCGCGGTTCCGTTCGGCCTGTTCGGCGCGGCGATCTTCGCGGCACCCGACATGTCGAAAAATGGAATGCTCGTATGGGCGTATGTGACCTATACGCTGACGATGGTCGCATTCACCGCGACCAATGTGCCTTATTCGGCGCTGATGGGCGTGGTGTCTCCCAATGCCGATACACGCTCCTCCTTCGCCGCCTACCGCATGGTTTTCTCCGCCCTGGCCGTGGTGGCGGTGGCGGTTATCGCGACAACGCTGGTACGCGAACTAGGCGCAGGCGACGAGCGGCGCGGCATCATGCTGACGATGTTCATTATCGCCGGCGCCGGATCGCTTTCGCTGCTGATCGCATTCGCCTCGAGCAGAGAGAGAATTCCACCGGCCCGGACCAATGGGCGCATTCGCGACGATGTGAGATTGCTCGTCCGCACGCCAGCCTGGATAGCCGTCGCCATCGCGGCGATGCTGACCCCGGTAGCCCTGGCCTCGCGCGCGAGCAGTGCGCTGTTCTGGTTCCGCTATGTGGCGGGCGACGATGGCGCGCCGATCTTCCTGTTCCTCGACCGGATCGGCCTTTTCTACACAGCCTTCGCAGTGGGCCAGTTGGCCGGAGTCGTTTTCGCGGCCTCCATGGCGCGCCGATTCGACAAGGCCCATCTGCTGATCTTCGCCGGCGCGCTCGAAGTTGCTGCGATTGCGATTTTCCATCTGATGCCGCTCGATGCGATCTGGCCGCAAACGATCGCACAAGTGTTCGTCGGGGTGGGCCTCGGCATGATGATGATGCTCGCTTATTCGATGTTCACCGACATTGCCGAATATCTCGACTGGTCGACGGGCCGACAGATGACCGGCCTGGCCGTGTCCGGCGCGGTTTTCGCGATCAAGACCGGTGTGGCGGTCGGGGCGGCGCTGCCGGGTATGCTGTTCGCGCTGACCGGGTTCGAGGCGGGGGCCGTTCAGACCGATTCGGCCAAGTTCGGTATCGACCTTGCCTTCGCGATAGTACCCGCTGCGATGATCATTCCCGCAGGCGTGGCGATGCTCTTCTACAAGCTCGACCGCCGGACGATCGCACGATTCGAAGGCGAGCTTGCCGAACGCCGCATGCAATCCGAGCCCACCCCCTTCCCTTCCGCGCCGGACACGCTATAGGGGCGCGCACCTGCTGGGGTGTAGCCAAGTGGTAAGGCATCGGTTTTTGGTACCGACATTCGCAGGTTCGATCCCTGCCACCCCAGCCAGCTCCCTTATCCGATTTCTTTCGGCACTTTGAGAAGAAGGCGTGCGCCCGTGTGGGGCAGAAATATAGGGCAGGTTTTCCATACCAGTTGCCGAGTCGGCTTGTCGCGTCGTTAATTCGCGAACGCATGGCCGTATTCTGGCTGACGTTGCCTTGCGAGCAGCAGGGCCGGGCGGCGGTGAAGGTCGACCCCTACACCCAGCTTCGTCTGCAACATCCCACATTTCCGCGTGCACAAGCCGCGTGATCCGCATGGTCTGGTAGCTTCGATCCAGGACACCGACGGTCCGGCCTGCCCGGCGCGGACCCTATCCCGAACCGCTGAGCGTCACCGAAGACACGCTGGATACGAGCTGTCTCCCCAGAGGTCTCCGAGAAAGCGGCCGGCTCGCCGGGCCGATCGCCTAATCGGTTACCGCGAGGAGGCAGGCCTTGAGGGACGCAACTACAGTTTTGATCTGCTCGCAGCTCGTCGAACTGAGCTTCAGACCGATGATGGAAAGATGGAGCATCTCCGCCAAGCCCTTCGAGCTGAGCCCGCGGGACTGCAACCGGTCTTCATAGGGAGAGAGAAATTCGCACAGATTGCGCGTGGCTTGCACGTGAACATCGTCCAGCCGCTCGCGCATGGTCGTACCGATTTCGAGCTCGAGCT
>CAMYIQ010000214.1 GCA_947258465.1 uncultured Erythrobacter sp. | reverse complement strand
CTCTTCTGCCTGCCTTTAGCTCAAGTTTTTCGAAGCCGACCTGCTCCATGGTTTCACCGAACCGTGGAATTTTCAAGTCGCCTCGACCGACTTGATCCAGTCGTCAATTTCTGACTCGATCCAGACAGTACATTTCGAACCCAGCGATCGAGAGCGGGGGAATGACCCGTCCCGCATCCGCTGATAGATCGCTGATCGTCGCATTCCGACGCGGGCCATAACTTCGGGTAGCCGAACAAGCCGCTCCTGAAATCTGGCTTCTCGATTAACCGTGCCGGATAATTCGGCACTCTCGCGCTTCGGGTCTGACATCCTGTCTTCCTGGTATCATAGCGATCCTCCCCAGGATTGATTGCGGGATACCAAACGCTCTCGGGTGTAGGAAAGCAAAAAGAACAGAAAAAGAACAAACGGCATAGGAATGAAGCGTTTGCGAATGAGGCGGCTCAGGTGTCTGTGCGTCGGGCCCTGGGCAGACCACTGATCCGACATTTTTCGCCAGCAAACTGCTTCAGCACCGCACGCAGTGACCACGAATCTTTTTCATACTTTTTTCATACACAATCCATGATGTCAGCTAAGTACCTGAAATCATGGTGGGCGCGACAGGGATTGAACCTGTGACCCCACCCGTGTGAAGGGTGTGCTCTACCACTGAGCTACGCGCCCGTCCGTGGTGCTCGGGCACCGGACAGGGGCGCGCCTTTACGCCGCGATGCGCGCCATTGCAAGCGTTGCTATCGTGCGAAGAGGGCGACCAGCTTTGCCAGCAAACCGTCGAGCCGGGAGGGGCTGGTGACGCGGTCTTTGACCGAAGGGCAGGCAAGGCACATTGCCTGCATCCCGCGCGCACCCATCAGCCGGTCGACATCGGCCTCGATGCGGGCGATCTGCGCCTGTTGGCGCATCGCGATCAGCCCGGCGACATCGCGCCCTTCCGCCGCTTCTTCGCCTTCCCCGATCAGCAGGCTGCGCAGCAGCGTATCGGCAGGGCTGGGCTGGGTACCGATATATTGCGCATGCCAGTCGCCGTCCTCCAGATTGGCCTGCTGGGCGGCCCAGGCCAGGGCTTCGTCCATTCCGCCATATTGGTCGACGAGCCCGAGCTGCCGCGCGGTGCCGCCATCCCATACCTGACCCTGGCCGATCCGGTCGGCCTGATCGCGCGAAAGATTGCGTGCTTCGCCTACGCGGCTGAGGAAATCCTCATACCCGTTCTCGATCGAGGCCTGGACGATGGCATCCACTTCCGGTGTGAAACCGCCGATAATGTTGGGCTGGCCCGATAGCGGCGTCGTGGTCACGCCGTCGGTGGTGATGCCGATTTCGGCCGCGGTATCCTCGAAGGTCGGGATAACGGCGAAAATGCCGATCGACCCTGTGATCGTTTCCGGTTCGGCGAAAATGCGGTCTGCGGGCGTGGATACCCAATAGCCGCCACTGGCCGCGACATTGGCCATCGACACGGCAATCGGGATATTCTTGGCCTTGTGGCGCAGAATCGCCTCGCGGATCGCCTCGCTCGCCAGGACCGAGCCGCCGGGTGAATCGACCCGCACTACCAAGGCTTTCAAATCGTCGTCGAGCGCCTCGTCGAGCAGATCGGCAATCCGGTCGCCACCGGCAATGCCCGGTCCGGCATCGCCATCGACGATCTCCCCTGCCACGGTAACGACACCTATGGCGCTGCCCGAAGTGGGAGCCGGATTGTCCTTTAACCACGCGGGGAGCGATGTGTGGGGATAGGCATTGGGGCCGTCTCCCCAATCGTCCTCGCCCACCAGTTCGACCAAGCGCGCATCGAAATCCGCGCGGCTTCCAAGCTCATCGACGAGGCCTGCCTCGAGCGCGGCCGTGGCAAGATCGCCGCGCGCCGCCTCGACCCATTCGACCGGCTGTGTCGTCACCCGTTCGATATCCACGGCGGGGCGGGCCTTCTTCAAATTGGCGCGGTATTCTTCCCACAATGTGGCGAACAGCGCGCTGTAATTCTCGCGCGCGGGTTCGGACAGGCTAGTCCGGTCGTAGGGTTCGACCGCGCTTTTATACTCGCCGACCTTGTAGATTCGGGCATTGACCCGAAGCTTGTCGAGCAGCCCCTTATAGAAAAGGATATCTCCACCGGGGCCGGCGATCACCGCCCCGCCCAGAGGATTGAGCCAGACCTCGCTCGCATGGGCGGCCAGAAGCATCGCATCGTCGGTATAAGCGGTGGCGTAAGTGAGAACGGGTTTGTCGGCGGCGCGGACGCGATCCAAGGCCGCGCCGACTTCGGTCAGGTGGACCTGCCCGGCGCCCAGAAACCCTTCCAGATCGAGCACGACCGCTTCTATTCGCTCGTCGGTGGCCGCGGCGTCGAGCGCGCGGACGAGGTCGCGAGACTGGAATTCGCCAACGGGTGCCTGTTGGGACAGGAGCGCCGCGAAAGGATCGACCTCGCTACGTTCCTCCACGATGATGCCCGACAAATCCATCACCAGCGCCCCTTCGCGAACCGCGCCGGGGCTGGGCCGGGCCGTCAGAATCGCGAATAGCGCGGAAAAGAACAAGAGCATGAGGATCAGGACAAGCCCGTCCTTGATGCCGACCAGCAGGCGCCATACTTTCCCGGCGAAACCCATATGCAAAAATCTCCTATTGCCTCCGGGTTAGGGAAACGGGCGCCGCATTTCCACTGGAAAGCGCTTGAGCGGTCGATAGACGTCGACTAAGGGCGTGGCCTCAATGACGTCGACGGAATCCTCGCCCGACAAGGCCCGTTACCCGGCGGGTGCGCTCGCCTTTCCGCACCGCGACCTGATCGGCATCGGTCAGTTGGAACGACATGAGGTCCTCTTCCTTCTCGACGAGGCGGAGCAATGGGTGGCGCTGAACCGGCAGCCGACCAAGCATGAAGGCCTGCTTTCGGGGCTGACGGTGATCAACGCGTTCTTCGAGAATTCGACCCGCACGCTGCTCAGCTTCGAGATCGCGGGCAAGCGGCTGGGCGCCGATGTGGTCAATATGCACGCCGCGCAGTCGAGCGTGAAAAAAGGCGAAACGCTGATCGATACGGCGATCACGCTCAACGCCATGCGCGCCGATGCGATCGTGATCCGGCATGGATCGAGCGGTGCGACCCAGCTTATCGCCGACAAGGTCGATTGCCCGGTTCTCAATGCCGGCGACGGCCAGCATGAACATCCGACCCAGGCGCTGCTCGATGCCTTGGCACTACGCCACGCGCTGCGCGATCGCGGCGAAACGGCGGAGGATTTCACCGGGCTGAAGATCGTGATTTGCGGAGACATCCTGCATAGCCGTGTGGCCCGGTCCAATCTGCTGTGTCTGCAGGCGCTCGGCGCGACAGTGCGTCTGTGCGCGCCGCCCGCGCTGATGCCCGCCGGGATCGAAACCATGGGGGCCGAAGCCTACCACGATTTCGACGCCGCGCTCGACGGGGCGGACGTGGTGATGATGTTGCGCCTCCAGACCGAACGCATGAGCGGGCAGTTCATCCCTTCGGCGCGCGAATATCATCATCTCTACGGTTTGACGAAGACCCGGCTCGACCGCGCCGGCAAGGATGCGTTGGTCATGCATCCGGGGCCGATGAACCGCGGGGTCGAGATCGACAGCGAGGTCGCCGACATGATCGACCGTTCGATCATCACCCGCCAGGTCGAAATGGGAGTGGCGATCCGCATGGCGGCCCTCGACGTGCTTACGCGCCGCGCCCGGGGTGTCGATGGCTGGGGAGAGGCGGCATGAAGCAATTGCGCCCCTGCGCCATCGTCGGCGGCCGGCTGGTCACCTCCGGCGGACTGGTCGAAGGCTGCGTGCGGCTGGAAGGCGGGCATATCGGCGCACTCGGCGAAGAGGCGCGGGACGGCGACGAAATCGTCGACGCCGCCGGCAAACTGGTCGGCCCGGGCCTGGTCGATCTCGGCGTATTCGCAGTGGACAAGCCGGCTTTTCATTTTGGCGGAATTACGCGTGCGGCACTCATGCCCGATCAGTCGCCGCCCTTGGACCTGCCGAGCCGGGTGTCCTACATTTCGAAAAGCGGCAAGCCCGACTTCTGGGTCCACCCGCTGGCTGCGGCGACTCGCGGTCTGGACGGACGCGAGATCGCCGAACTGGCTCTGATGCGCGAGGCCGGGGCGCGCGGCGTCGCAACCGGACGCCAGTGGATTGCCGATTCAGGCGTGATGCTCCGCCTGCTCCAATACGCCGCCATGCTGGACATGGTCGTGATCGCCCATCCCGAGGATGCTGCTCTCGTCGGCGAGGCGGTGGCAACCGCCGGCGAATTTGCCACGCGCCGCGGCTTGCCCAGCGCGCCAGCACAGGCGGAAGCAATCGCCTTGATGCGCGATCTGGCACTGGCGGAAATGGCCGGTGCGCGCATTCATTTCAGACAAGTGACCACGCGGGCGGGGCTCGACATTATCCGCCATGCCAAGGCGCGCGGATTGGGTGTGACCTGCGGCGTTACGCCGGCGCATTTCATGCTGTCCGATTTGGCGACGGTCGATTTTCGGACCTTTGCTCGCCTGTCGCCGCCCTTGCGCAGCGAGGAGGACCGCCAAGCCGTGCGCGAGGCAATCGCCGACGGAACCATCGACGTGATCGCGAGCGGTCACGATCCGCGCGGACCGGAAGACAAGCGCCTGCCGTTTTCCGACGCCGAGCCCGGCATGGCCGGGGCCGAGACGCTGCTGGCGATGACATTGTCGCTGGTGCGCGAGGAGGTGATCGATATCTGCCGCGCTTTCGAACTCGTCGCGGCGAAACCCGCGCAGATACTCGGCGTCGAGGCCGGCCGAATATCCGAGGGGTTCGAGGCGGACATTGCGGTGATCGATCCGGACCAGCCCTGGGTTATCCAGAGCGCCAGAATGGAAGCGACTGCCGGCAATACCCCATTCGATGGGCAGCCCACTCAGGGCCGTGTCACCAGCCTGTATAAAGGCGGAATTCGCATCGACAGCTAGGCGGTACGAAAGACCCCGCCCGGATTGCTCCGGACGGGGTCGCTCGATGGTACGGTGGATGCGCCTGTTAGCGCGCTGCGACCCGTACGTCGTTCTTGACCACGTCGATGGCGCCCGGGAGCGGGCGCGTCGATGCGTAGGCGATGCACCCGCCGCCCTTGCCCTTGACCGTCCTGCACATGGACCGTGCCGCTGCCTTGGCGAACCCGGCGGCGGCCACGCGGTAATAAATTTTGCCGTTCACGCGTGCCTTGGTGATGACGCGCTCTGCACCTTCCAGTTCGGGATAGCGTTTGCGGAACTGCTTCCATGCTTCGTTGGCATCCGACATCGAGAAGTAGGAACCCAACTGAACATTGTAGTCACCCCCGGCGGCAAGTGCCGACGTCGCGGGGCTGGTCGTCCGGGCAGTCGCGCGTTTCGGGCTGCGAGCGGGCGTCTGCTGTACGATCTCTTTCGCTACGAAGCGAGTGCCCCCGACGGCGGGGACGAGAGCTGCATCGGCGAGGGCCGCATCTGCGCTGTCGTCACTTGCGCTCTCGGACTCGACCGGAGGCAGTTCCCCAGCGAAGGCGAAGTCACTTGCCGGTGCTTCGGTAACGGGTTCAAGCTCGCTAGCGTCCCGAGCGGCCAGCATATCCACGCTGGGGTGATTGGTCAGCGCGAGCATTTTCGGCTGCCCGGGATCGGCCTGGGGCGTCACGCCCAGCAGATTTGCCACTCGGGTGGTAAACGCTTCCGGACGCACCATGGCGGCCCACTGGGCCATCCGGTCGCCGACTTCGCCAGCGGGCACATCTTCCGCTGCCATGACCCGGGCGGCGCGCCAGTTGCCCTGCAACGCGTAGGAATAGGCAAGGTTTTGACGCACCTTGGATGTGTTCCGGCCAGCGCGAAGCGCGTTGCTCAGCACATGGACACCTTGGTCCGGGCGGCCGGCAAGAGAGATGGCGAGGCCGAAATCGGCCGGGTCGAGCACGGTCTCGAACCGATCGAGAGTGGAAAGCGCGCCGGCCTGGTCGCCAATGGCAATCTGCGCCAGCGTATAGCTGACAAGGGTGCGCGGCGCGGTATCGCCGAGTTCGATCGCTTCGGCGAAGGTGGTTGCGGCGGAAGCGAAGCGACCGTCCTTGAGATAGGCATTGGCCAGCAGGGTGCGGGTATAGCCCTCGCGCGGATTGGCGAGGACCGCCGCCTCGGCATGTCGCACGGCCTTGGAAGCCTTGCCCTTTGCGAGTGCCTTTTCCGCGTGTTCCGCCGAATAGGCGTGGCTGGGCGCGGTCTTGCCGGTACATGCCGTAAGTGCGGTAGTCGCCAGCGCCGTGGTCACGGCGAGCTGGACGAACCGCTTGTTTCTGGCTTTCGTCTCGATGCTCATTCTTACCCCCTCGAAGGCGATCCCACGTCGTTAAAGTTCATTTGGTGCCACCGCGCTGGACTTGGGCAGCGAGGCTTGCGATTTCCGGCATTTCGGCCAGCAATGCGTCGAGCGCGTCCGTCACCAATTGCTGCGCACTGCGCCCGCGCACGGTGCAGGCCAGACGCAGCATGAGATGCCGCTCCTGATCGAGCCGCAGTGTGAAGGCCGCGCGCTTGCCTTGCGCCAAGGCGGATTTGCGAATGGGTGGCCTGACCCGGGACGGCTTGTCGAGCTGTGCCTGGATCTTGTTGAGAGACTCACGGACCTGGTTGGGCGCGCGGGCCTCGTTGGCGACCTGCGGAGCGATGGCCACGACTTTCTCGGGGGCCGGCTGCGCCGCACCCTCTTCGTCATCGCCCAGGTCGTTCCAGCCCAGATCTTCCAGATTGGCGGCAGCCTCCTTGCCGTCGACGGGACCCGGAACGCCCGATTGCGGGCGCATGGCCGGTTTCGCGCCACCCTTGCGTGCCAAGAGTGTCGAGGAAAGAGAAGCGAAATTGGCGTCAGACATCTGGCAGCCTCCGCCTTTCCGGGCTTATTGAGCCACGCGGCGGCCGAAGCCGCCGGCAGGACGGTGGACACCGGGCATCGCGGATTGCGCGTGCGGTGCGGCGAAGATCGTGCGGCGAAAATTCTTCTCTAGACGGTCGGCGATATATTTCCACAGGGCAGTGACTTCGGCAGCGCTGCGGCTTTCCGGATCGACTT
>CAMYIQ010000213.1 GCA_947258465.1 uncultured Erythrobacter sp. | reverse complement strand
GAGTGGCGGTTTTTCAACAGCAGACGTGCTCACCATTGTGGTACAGGTAACCTCCTGCGCTGGAGAGCTGTCCTTTTTGCCCGAGCAGGCGGGTAGGACACGCGCGCGCCTCCAGCGTCAGATATCGAGGCACAGCAAGAAACCGAAGTCGTAGCATATGGCTCGCTCGCGTTCAGCGTGATCAGTATTGCGTAGCGGCTATCGGTTTGGGCGGTTTGCTTCAAGGCCACAGCGCGCGCAAAACCTCGTCCACCAACGTGTCTTGCGCCTGCGCGCCCACCTCTCCCGACCGCATTGTCGCGGCCAGCCGTCCTTCGGTGGCCAGATGCGCCAGTCCGTGCGCGGGGGCGATGGCGGCGATCAGGCGCGGATCCAGTCGCTCGAACTCGGGGGTCGGCACGCCGAGGCCGCGTGTTCCGGCAGCGGCGGCGGCGAGCGGGCGCATCGCCCGATAGGCCGCAGCCCGCAGGTCATCGTCCTCCAATTCGATCAAGTCGGTGCGGCCCATCAGGCGGAAACGGCCCGTGTTGTCGCGCGCGAACCTAACATAGACGGCGGTCAGCGCGCGCAGCGCCGCGTTGCCTTCCAGCCCCTCTGCCGCGCCTGCCAGTTGCTTGCCCAGTGCCTTGTAACTGCGCCGCGCCACCTGCGTCAGCAAGCCCGCCATGTTCTCAGTCGAACCTTCGCAACGCTGGCGGACCCGACCCGCCGGGCGCTGCTCACGCACCTGCGCGAAGGAGAGTTGACCGTGAGCGATCTCTCGGCGCCATTCGATCAGACCCTCGCCGCCGTTTCCAAGCTCCTGCTTGTCCTCGAGCGCGCCGGGCTTGTTGAGCAGCGACGTGAGGGGGCGCGTCGCCCGCGCCGCCTCGTCGTGGCGCCGCTAGCCGCAGCCGAGGCCTGGATCGCACGCTACCGCAAGTTCTGGACGGGAAGTCTGGACAGTCTCGACACGCATCTTCGCAGCAACGGCAAAGACATCGATGGACAAGGATAAGCAGCATTCTCTCGAACTCGAGCATCGGTTCGACGCCCCGCCGCAGGAGGTTTTCGCGGCCTGGACCAATCCGACGGAAATAGTGCGCTGGTGGGGACCCAAAGAGTTCAGGACTACCTCGTTCGATGCCGACGTCCGCGAGGGCGGCGAATCGCGCGCGGTCATGGTCGGCGAGGACGGGAAGGAACTGCCGCACGGTGGCCGTTATCTGACCATCGAGCCTCCGCGCCTGCTCGTGTTCACATTCCGTTGGGAAGAGCCCGATGCCACTGAGACGGAGATGCGGATCAACTTCGAACCGGACGGAAGCGGCACGAAACTAACCCTTACGCAAGCTCCGTTCGACGATGTCGAAGAGCTTAACCGCATGCTAGTGACCATCCCGACCCTATCAGACAAATGATATTACGGTCGTTGCGGAATGTCGGCAATTGCGATCCCAAACCCAGAAAGCGGACTGACCGCTGGCGGCCCATTGGCGGACCATCGAGTGAGCTGCCTGGCGGGTTGAAGTCTCACGAACGACTATCTTTCGATCGCACACGGGCAGCGCCAGCCGGCCAACACTTCGGGCAGGGGCCGGGACCGCGATATTTGTGGCCGCGCCTACATGTTTTCCACCCGTTGTTGGCTTCCATTCGCGTGTTGCCTTTCTTGCGCTCACCCAATCTTTTAACTCGAATGCTCTGCGCCGAGCATGCTTTTCAACTCTTCTGCCTTCCGAGGTTCGAGTCCCGCTGCCGCGAGGACTTCGCTCGCGAAGCTCGCAGGGGCAGGGGCCGGAGCAGTGATGATGTCCTTATCGCGAACGGCCTTCGGCTTATCGACGTACCTACCTGTGCCCGAGTACGCTTCGACGTATTTCCTAAGATAATCAGGCCCGTTAGATGTGTGGCTGACATCATCGAGCATACCGGCACGGGCCAGGGCGATCGTTCCACCGCAAATGCCAGCGATGATGCAACCTGACTGACGCGCTTGCCTCAACTTTTGACCAATTTTCAAGCCATCGTCAGCCTCGAAAGCGGGACCCCCGCAAACCACGACGACGCCATCGTCCGGTGCTTCGAACCTCGCAGTTTCGGCGATCGGTAGGCCTGCAGCAGACGTAAGAGCGCCCCCCGTTGGAGATACGAACCGAAATTCCGCCTCGTAAAAGGCACGGCCAGCACCGCACAACGGTGCAATTTCCCAGTCCGAATAACCTTCTGTGAGGACAACTGTGATGGGGCGCATTGATGAACCCTTCGGCTTCCCGAGTTTTTGACGATAATACCCAACACCAATCCGTGAATGGTCGGCCCGGTTCCATCCCCTTGGGGAAGTTCGAGTAAGAGCAGGGCATGTCCTTATGACCGCTTGAAGGCTACTGCGACCGACGATGAAAGACTGTGGTGGGGTCGTTAGCGGGAGGGCGGCTTTCCGCATGTCAGCCCCAAGACCGGACTGGCGGCTAACGGCCCAACTCCGGTCATTCCCGCCGCTCTGATCTTCGTATCCACAGGATTCATACCTCTGGGTGTAGGTATATCGAACCTGTTCTAATCCGAACAACCGCTCATTGCGAAAGTCGCAACTGG
>CAMYIQ010000212.1 GCA_947258465.1 uncultured Erythrobacter sp. | reverse complement strand
TGCCTTTTATGGCTGGCCCTACAGTTACTACGGCCAGAACGTCGATCCGAGGATCAAGCCGGCGAGGCCCGACCTGGTGAACAAGGCCGTTGTGCCCGACTACGCGCTAGGCTCGCATGTAGCTGCACTAGGTGTCGATTTCACCACCGACGGGGGTTTGGGTGGCCGGTTCGCCGAAGGCGCGTTCGTCGGGATGCACGGAAGCTGGAATCGAGCCGATCCGTCGGGCTATAAAGTCGTCTTCGTCCCTTTCCGCGGCGGGCGCCCGAGCGGCGAACCCATCGATCTGCTCACAGGTTTTTTGAAAGACGGGCACGCGAGGGGGCGCCCCGTGGGCGTGACGTACGATGAGGCGCGTGGTGTACTATATGTCGCGGATGATGTGTCGAACACCGTTTGGCGTATCGCCCCACGCGGTGCAGCACGCCGTAACTCCTCGGGAGACACAACCCAGTTGCCTGGCGACCCACGGCCGCCGTCCACAGCGCCCACCACCAGGTAACTCCGTTTGGTAGCGCCGCCCGAAACCGGGATGGCGCTTGCGTGCATTGGATGCGCGCCCTTGGTTCAAATATCAAATCGTACGCTCAACAGCCTTTTCGGGATTGAGTAGATCGGAACATCCGCGCAGGCAGCCCAGTTAGTCAACCATGCCTGGATTTCTTCTTATTGACCGTATCTTGGTGGTGTTGATCGCCACCGCGCTTCTCTGTGTTCCCTCGGTATCGCCGGCCCAGTCAACAACCGATGCCGAAGCGGGTATCGAGACGACACAAAGCGAAAGTCTTGATCTGAAAATCCCACCCTCGGTGCCGGAAACGGCATTTTCTGGCGCTCGTTCGCGCGTAGTGCTTGCCGCGCAGGTTATGCTCGATCGGAGCCGCCATTCGCCCGGCGTGATCGATGGTCTCATGGGCGGCAACACGATGCGGGCGATCCAGCATTTCCGACGAGCCCGCGGGCTTCCTGCCGAGGGAAGCATCGATCCGCAGCTTATGCGATCACTGATAAACTCGCAGGGCGGTGAGATTTTCCAGACCTACACGATCACGCGCGACGACGTGGACGGACCGTTCTTTCGTGTGCCCGACGCTATGTCGGCAATGGCAGCGCTGGAGCGTGTTGGCTGGACCTCGCCGCAGGAGCTGATCGCAGACCGGTTCCATATGGATCAGGACCTGCTTCGGGCGCTCAATCCCGAGGCCGATTTCAGCCGCGTGGGGACGCGGATCACTATTGTTGCGCATCGAGAGGAAACACTTCCTTCGCAGGTCGCCCGGATTGAGGTCCGCAAGTCGGACAATTCGGTCGTCGCTTTCGACGAGCGGGGCAATATCCTTGCCAGTTATCCCGCGACGGTGGGCAGCGCGCAATTTCCCAGCCCCTCCGGTTCGATGGAGGTGGTCGCGGTAGCGCCCGATGCAAACTATACCTTCGATCCGAGCGGGCGCGAATGGGGTCCCGACGAAACGCTGATCGTCCCGCCCGGGCCGAACAATCCGGTGGGCGGCATTTGGATCGATCTGAGCAAACCCGGATATGGCATCCACGGATCGCCCGACCCGCAACTGATCGGCAAGACCGCCAGCCATGGATGCGTAAGACTTACCAACTGGGATGCGAAGGAACTGGCGGATGCGGTGCGCCAGGGGACGCGCGTGGTGTTCGCTAACCAAGCTGGAGGTGCATCGTGAGCGGCACCGACTATGCTGACCGGCGCCAGTTGATCAACCGCAACCAGATTGCCGCGCGCGGCTTTCGCGACGAGGCGTTTCTGTCCGCCTTTGCCAAAGCCCCGCGCGAAACCTACGTCGATCACCGGATGGATGGGGGGGAAGTCGGGGCAGACGACCGATTGCTCGAGGTCGGGGCGGTAACGGGTTATGCCGCAGCCGTCCTCTCCCGCCCTGCTGGGCAGGTCCATGCGATCAAGTGGCACGAGGCGCTGGCAAGGCAGGCGGCGGCGCGGATTAGGGAGTTGGCCTACGACGATTGCGAGATCATTACGGGAGATGGTCTGAAGGGTCTGCCGAACGAGGCGTCCTTCGACGCGATTTTGGTGGCGGTGCGGTTCGATAGCGTGCCGGACGCGCTCAAGCGGTGATCCGCTGACAGTATGGAGTCTTCTGGCCTTCTTGCGGTACTCGCTCTCGCGCTGCTGCCTTCGCTGGGTAATCTTCTTGGCGTTGCGCTGGCCGAGTGGCGCAAGCCGCCCGAATGGCTGGTCGGCGGCGCGCTCCATGCCGCTGCTGGGATCGCCACCGCGGTTGCCGCAATTGAGCTCATCCCGCGTTCGCAGGAGCGGATCGAGACCTGGCTGTTGGTCGTGGCGCTGATCGTCGGGGCAATCTGCTCCGCAAGTATCGCCAAAGCCACACGAAAGATCCGCGACCGAATGGGTAGCGCCGCAGGCCGTGCGACCACTTGGGGGGCCTATGCCGCAGTGGGCGTTGACTTGCTGACCGATGGACTGATGACCGGCGGCGGGGGAGCGGTGGCGCGCGAACTGGGGCTGCTGCTGGCCCTGTCTCAAGTGGCGGGCAAC
>CAMYIQ010000211.1 GCA_947258465.1 uncultured Erythrobacter sp. | reverse complement strand
CTGGCCTTGACGTCCGCGATGATCGTGACGCCCTTGCGGCGCGCGAGCAAATCTTCGGCATAGACCATCAGGAGCTGATCGCCCCAAATCACGAGTCCTTCACCATCAACTGCGCCGATCCGATCGCCATCGCCGTCAAAGGCCACTCCGAAGTCGAGCGATTTCTCCGCGACGAGCGCGCGCAGATCTTCCAGATTCTCTTCGACCGTGGGATCAGGATGATGATTGGGAAAATCGCCGTCGACATCGGTATAGAGCAGGTGATGTTCACCGGGAAGGCGCGCGGCGAGCCTTTCGAGTGCCGGCCCCGCTGCACCATTGCCCGCGTCCCAACCGACCTTGAGGTTATCGAGCACCCCGGCATCGATTCCATCGAGCGCTTCGAGCATCCGGTCGATATACGCATCGAAGACGTCGCGATCCTCGACCTCGCCCGCACCATCGATCCATTCGCCCGCGGCGGCGCGGCGACCGAGTTCCTGGATATCCGCGCCAAAGAAGGGGCGGCCCTGAAACACCATCTTGAAGCCGTTGTAATTGGCGGGATTGTGGCTGCCGGTTATCTGAATGCCGCCGTCAACATCCTCGGCTGAGGCCTCGGCATAATAGAGCATGGGCGTGGCCCCCATACCGACCCGGACCACATCGACGCCCGAAGCGGTCAGGCCTTCGATCAAGGCATGTTCGAGCATGGGCGAGCTGACCCGGCCATCATAGCCGACCGCGACCTTCTTGCCACCTGCCTCGGCGAGCATCGAACCGAAACCGCGGCCGATCGCGCGCGCATCCTCCGCCCCGAGGGTTTCTCCGATAATGCCCCGAATGTCGTATTCGCGCAAAATAGTGGGGTGAAATCTGTGGCTCATTCGGAACGCTCCGTTCGAATACGGGAAAGATGGTCGAGCAAAAGATCGCGCGCCGCGTTTGCCTCTTGCAAAGTGGCGCTGCTACCCCCTCTATCCGGGTGATTTATTGTAGCAATGCGACGGTGCGCCGCACGAATTTCCTCGGCGGTCGCATTTCGGGAAACGTCGAGAAGCGCGCGCGCACGCGCGAGCGAGCGATCGGCTGCGCTGTGTGCCTTCAGATACTCCCACGGCCATTTGCCGAAGATCAGGCGGCAGGCCACCGAAACCAGGAGGACGAGGGCAAGCAGGCGGATCATTGCGCAGCTTCCGGAATGATTTCGGCAGTGCGATCCGGCAGGCGCAAGCTGGCGATGAGACCGCGCAGCTCCTGCCGCGCCACGAGATGGCTGGTTCCCAAATCGCCCAAATGCCCCTTGTCGAGCAGAGTAAGGCCCGAGGGGAAAAGTTCGCGATAAATGACGCGCTCCGACAGGCCCTTGGCGACACGAAAGCCGACTCGTTTGGACATTTCGGCCAGGGCCTGGTTGATCCGCCCCATATTGCGCGCCTCCGTGTAACCGGTGCGGTTGCGCACCACGACCCAGTCCATCTGCGCGCGGTTCTGCTCGATCGATGTCCGGCTGCGCTTGAGGCGCGCCTCCCAGATCAGCTCGGCATAGAAGGACAGTTTGCGGACCTTGAAGCTTTCGCCTTCCACCTGGCCGATGAGATCGAAATCGACAAAGCTGTCATTCATCGGCGTCACCAGCGTATCGGCCGTCGTTGCGGCATGGCGAGCCAGTGGATCGTCGCGGCCGGGTGTATCGACGACCACGAAGTCCGCGCCGACCGCGCGCTCCTCGACGAACCTTTCCATCGCAGCTTCGTCCATGCCTTCGACCACATGGCATCGGGCAGTGGGCAGATCGATGCCGCGCCGCTGCATCGTTTCCCCGCGGTTTTCGAAATAGCGACACATGGTTCGCTGTCGATGATCGAGATCGAACGCGACGACATTCGCGCCGCGGTAGGCGAGCGCCACGGCGACATGCACGGCCGTGGTGGATTTGCCCGTTCCGCCTTTCTCATTGGCGAACACGATCCTGTGCGGATGGGGCATCATAGGTATTCGACGGTGTAGATCATACTGCGTATGTCCCTATCCAACCCGGTGCTCTGCGGCAACGCAGGGCCATCGCGGGCAGGATGGTTTTTCCCACAATGGCGGATGCATACTAGCGTGCTTTGCAGCTTTTGATATTCTGCGCCTCATCCGGGTCGCATTCGATCGGCGAGAAACGACAGCAGGTCGACCGCCTCGAAATGTCCACAAAAGGGGGATCCCGGATAATGAAAAAGGTACTTTTCACAGCTTTGGCCGTACTTTCCATGACAGGCATGGCGGCCGAGCCGGTGCTCGCACAAGGCCGCTCATCTGGCCGCAAGGCGCAGGACCGCGCGACAATGGAAATTCCGCGCTGCAGCAAGAACCTCGGCACCATCGCAGTGGTCGAACCGGACGACAAATGGTGGCGCGAACTCAATCTCGGCAGTCCCGAACAAATCATCCGCGTATTCGTCCAGCGTTCGGGTTGCTTCACCATGGTCAGTCGCGGGCGCGCGATGCGCAGCCGGGCAATGGAACGCGCGCTCCAGGAACAGGGCGAGTTGCAGGATGGCCAGAACGTAGGCTTGGGCCAGGTCCGGACGGCGGATTACTTCCTTCAGCCCGATATCGTCAGCGCCAACAGCAATTCGGGCGGGGGCGGCGGCCTTCTCGGCGGAGTCGTGGGCGGATTGTTCGGTCGCACGGCGGGCGCGCTCGCCGGCGGAATTCGCGTGAAAAAGGGCGAGGCGAATGTGGTCCTTTCATTGGTCAATGCGCGCACCACGGTCGAGGAAGCGCTGGTCGAAGGCTATTTCCGCAAGAAGGATCTCGGATGGGCGGCCGGTGGCGGCCTGTTCGGCGGAGGCGGCGGTGCCGCGGGTGGCTTCGGCAGCTATGAGAACACGGCGATCGGCCAGATCATCGTGCTCGCCTATCTCAATGCCTATACCGATCTGGTGACGCAGCTCGGCGGCCTGCCGGTCGATGCCGCCACGGCTGCGCCCGAGGCCCGCTAGCGGTGGACATCTTGCAAGATCGCGGGCGGGGCGGCACAGGTCGCTCCGCCTTTTCTTGCTGATGGAGTGCCTGCGCTGGAAACGATTACAACCCTGAGCGCGCTGCGGCCCGCCACCGCGACCCTGCGCGAATCCGGCTCGCTAGCGCTCGTCCCCACGATGGGCGCCCTGCACGAGGGGCACCTGACCCTGGTCCGCGAAGCACGCCGGGCGGCCGATCATGTCGCCGTGTCGATCTTCGTCAACCCGCGCCAGTTCGGGGCCAACGAGGATCTCGATGCCTATCCCCGGCAGCTTGCGCGCGATTCGGCGCTGCTCGCGAACGAAGGGGTCGCGCTGCTCTGGGCACCGCCGCCGAGTGAGGTCTATCCCGATGGCTATGCGACCAACATATCGGTTGCGGGAGCGAGCGATGGCCTGTGCGGCGCGGACCGGCCGGGCCATTTCGACGGTGTCGCGACCGTAGTATGCAAGCTCTTCAATCAGGTGCGCCCCGACTTGGCCTTTTTCGGCGAGAAGGACTGGCAGCAGCTCGCGGTTATTCGCCGTATGGCACGCGATCTCGATCTCGTCCTGCCACATGCCGATGCGATTTATGGCGTGCCCATCGCGCGCGAGGCCGACGGGCTCGCGATGAGCAGTCGCAACGCCTACCTTTCGACCGAACAGCGCAGCATCGCGGCCGCCCTGCCACGCGCAATGCGCGAGGCAATTGCCCGGCTTTCAATAGGAAACGCAGCGGAACCGGTCTTGGCCGATCTTGCCCGGCATTTGATCGATTCCGGCTTCGATACAGTGGATTATGCCGAGTTGCGACACGGCGACAACCTTGTGCCCGCCACCGCTGTAGCTCCTGGAACCCGGCTGTTCGTCGCCGCCCGGATCGGCGGAACGCGCCTGATCGACAATATGGCAGCCGACTGAAACCGGTCGCAGCCCGCCGCACAGGCAATGGTCGCCAAGGATAGAAGCGCGCCTGCTGCAATGTCCCCTGAGGGTGCCCCGGGCACGCGCCCTTCGATTCTTAAGGGTCGGGTTCAGGGCGCTGTCTGCAGAGGGCGTCCGATTGCCGGCTCTCGCTATCGATAGTGCCATGCGCCGCTGCGCACCGCTTCGTTCGTCTGCTGTAGGGAGTTTGGAGCGGGTAAGGGGAATCGAACCCCTCTAGCCAGCTTGGAAGGCTGGAGCATTACCACTATGCTATACCCGCCCGGGCGATGCGCCAATGCCATCGATGAGGCGTCGGCGTCAACACGCTATTCTTCAGTCTCGGGGTCTTCTTCCGAACCCTCTTCCCCTGCCGAAGCAAGGCTTTCGGCGAGCGTGGGCTGTTTGTCCTGAGCTGGCTGTTCTTCGCCGCGCACTTCTATTTCGACGCGGCGATTGGCGGCCCGCCCCTCTTCATTGGGCGAGCCGTCGGGCAAGGCATTGGGGGCAGCGGGGTTCTGCTCGCCGAATGCAATGACCGTGATCCGTTCGCCATCGATCCCGTTCTCGACCAGCCAGTCGCGCACCGCCTCCGCCCGGGCCTGCGAAGCGCGTAGATTGCCGTCGTCGCTGCCTCCGCTGTCGCTGTGACCCCGCAGAGTGATTTCTCCGCCCCCGGCCATCTGAGGAGATGCCAGAACCGTTGCCAGTTCCGCGAGAGCCTCCTCGGTCAGTTCGGCTCCGTCAGGAAACAGAACCCGGGTTTCCAGCGTACCGAGCGTATCCAGGGTTTCGATCGGCTCGACCTGGAATTCGGGCCTGAAGATCGAACGCTTCTCGCCGGCATCCCCCGAATCTCCGGTGTCCGTTTCCGCCGGGCGCTGGTCATTGCAAGCCGAAAGAACGAGCGATGCCGCAGCAATTGCGAAGATGATTGTCAGCCGGTGGTTCATATCACGTCCCCTGTTCGGCGGCCTTGTTGCGCTTGCGCTCGCGTTTTGCCGCAGCGTCGTGGGCGCTGCGTTCCTGTGGTGGGGCGAAACTTACAATGATGTCCCCCGCCCGCGGTTCGGGCCGCGCCGCATGGGTGAAGAAGCGGAGCGTGCCGTTTTCGCGGACCAGCAATAGCATTGAAGCCGCGTCGGGCAGGCGTTCCTGCGCGGCCTCGAAATCGAATTCTTCCGACAGTTTGGTCTTGCGGAAGACCCAGCCCCGCGCGAGCCGTTCGTTGACATCCTCGACACCGAAGCCGCTTTCGAAAAGCGCGCGGCCGCGGATGCTGCTGGGCAGGGCATGCCGGTCGTCATCGTCGACCGCGTCGCCAAGCTGGAATACCGTATCGCGTCCGATTTCATAGGCGAACTCGTTGCAGACCAGTGCGTTATAGGCCTCGTTTTCGGTCGCGGCGACCAGCACGGCATAAGGCGTGAG
>CAMYIQ010000210.1 GCA_947258465.1 uncultured Erythrobacter sp. | reverse complement strand
CTCTAATTCCAGTTCAGCGTCTTCCTTTTTCCCACGCTCCTCGAAAATTACATGCGTCAGTGAAGTCGATTTACCTTTCTCATCCAAGAGATCTGACAAAGTCTCGAGACAATGCCCCAGTGCAATGTGGTAGGGATTGCCGACATCCTCTGCAGAAGCATCGAGCTCTCGCTTATCGATGACACACGATATCAATATGAAGTTACTTTCCTCGATTATCCGCGTTAGTGATCCAAGGAACTGGTTCTTGTCTTCCTTGCCGCGGAACCGGAATGGGCCAGTCTCCTTCCTGATTTCCCGCTCATGCAAAATAACCACATCGTGACCGAACTTCTCAAACTTCAAGCGCTCGATCGCGGAGATTACGTTCTCAATGTAGTTGTCCTGATAAAATACACAGAATGCTAGAACGAAAACAGGATACGTATCGTCGACCTTAGCGAGTGAGTGATCTCCACTCTCATCAACGTAAACGATGAACTCATTTCTAGTATCGCGGATCGAGTTAGACATCCCCGACGGCTAACACACCATTGGGAAAAGAAAAACTTCTCAAATTTTCAAATCGGGCGGTGTGCCTGCGTCCGTCAGCATGGCGATCGCCTCGTCGAGGCTCATCACGCGCTGCTCCTTCTCGCCCAGCGTGCGCACCGCAACGGTGCCTTCCTCTGCCTCGCGTTTGCCCACCACCAGCAGGTGCGGAACCTTGGCAAGACTGTGTTCGCGCACCTTGTAGTTGATCTTCTCGTTGCGCAGATCGCTTTCCACGCGGATTCCGGCGGCTTCCAGCTTGGCGACCGCTTCCCTGGCATAGTCGTCGGCGTCCGAAACGATCGTCGCGACCACTGCCTGCGTCGGGGCGAGCCACACGGGAAGGCGGCCCGCGAAATGCTCGATCAGGATGCCGATGAAGCGCTCGTAGGACCCGAAAATCGCGCGGTGCAGCATGACCGGGCGGTGCTTCTCGCCATCCTCGCCGACATAGCTCGCGTCGAGACGGTCGGGCAGCACGCGGTCTCCCTGGATCGTGCCGACCTGCCATGTCCGCCCGATCGCGTCGGTCAGGTGCCATTCGAGCTTGGGCGCGTAGAAGGCGCCTTCGCCCGGCAGTTCCTCCCAGCCATAGTCCGCATTGTCCATGCCCGCTTCGGCAACGGCGTCGCGCAATTCCTGTTCGGCGCGATCCCAATCCGCGTCCGACCCAAGCCGCTTCTCGGGACGCAGCGCCAGCTTGATCTCGTATTTGAAGCCGAAGTCCGAATAGACCTCGTCCGCCAGTTTGCAGAAGGCGCGAACCTCCTCGACCACCTGCCCCTCGGTGCAGAAAATATGCGCATCGTCCTGCGTGAACTGGCGCACGCGCATCAAGCCGTGGAGCGCGCCATGCGGTTCGTTGCGGTGGCAGCAGCCCATTTCGCCCAGCCGGATCGGCAGATCGCGATAGGATGTGATGCCCTGTTTGAAAACCAGCACATGCGCCGGGCAATTCATCGGCTTGATCGCCATCCAGTCGGCATCGTCGGCAACCTGCGGGTTGGCTCCCTTGCCGTCATTGTCGTCGCCCAGCCCTTCGACCTCGGGGACGATATCGGGCACGGCAAACATGTTCTCGGCATATTTGCCCCAGTGGCCGGACTGCTCCCACTGGCGCACATCCATCAGCTGCGGCGTCTTGATCTCGCGGTAGCCGCCGCCGTCCATCTTGCGGCGCATATAAGCCTCCAGCTCGCGCCAGATGCGATAGCCCTTGGGATGCCAGAACACGCTGCCATGCGCTTCTTCCTGCAAGTGAAACAGGTCCATCTCGCGGCCCAGCTTGCGATGGTCGCGCTTGGCCGCCTCTTCCAGCCGCGTCAGATGCGCGTTGAGCTGTTTCTTGTTGAGCCAGCCCGTGCCGTAAATGCGCGTGAGCTGTGCATTCTTCTGGTCGCCGCGCCAATATGCTCCGGCAACGCGCATCAGCTTGAAGGCCTGCGGGTCGAGCTTGCCCGTGCTGGGCAGGTGCGGGCCGCGGCACATGTCGAGCCAGTCCTCACCCGACCAGTAAACCGTCAGCTCCTCATCCTCGGGCAGTTCCTTGGCCCATTCGGCCTTGAAGGTTTCGCCGTCGGCCTCCCATTTGTCGATCAACTGCTGGCGGCTCCACACTTCGCGGCGCAGCGGCTTGTCCGCCTTGATGATGCGGCGCATCTCCTCCTCGATCGCGGGGAGATCGTCCATGCTGAACGGCTCGCGGCCTTCGGGGGCTTTCACGTCGTAATAGAAGCCGTCATCCGTCGCCGGACCGAAAGTGATCTGCGTGCCGGGCCATAGCGCCTGCACCGCTTCGGCGAGCACATGCGCATAGTCGTGGCGTGCAAGCTCGAGCGCGTCTTCCTCGTCGCGGCTTGTGACCAGCGCCAGTTCGGCATCGCCTTCGAACGGGCGGTTGATATCGCGCAGTTCCCCGTCGACACGCGCGGCGATGGCGGCCTTGGCAAGGCCGGGGCCGATCGCGGAGGCGACATCGGCAGGCGTGCTGCCACGTTCCATTTCGCGCACCGAACCGTCGGGCAGGCTGATCTTGAGCAGTTCCGTCATGTCACTCGTCGTCCGTTTGCTTGGCGGGCGCCATGGCACAGGCGCGCGCCCCCTTGAAGCGGCGTTTGCGAAGATTTTGCGATTTCGGGAGGAAACGCCAACCGCCCGAACCCGGGCGGCGGTGGATCGCTTATGCCGCGACCGACCGCCCCCGGCCTGCCGGGGTGGTAGTAGTCGTGGCTGTGATCAGCATGGGTACCATGGGCGGTGAGATAGCGGGCGCCGGCCGGTTTCTCAACCCACGTCGAGCGTGCGGCTGCCCGCGAGCGTGGTGATGCGCTTGGTCGAAACGACCCCGGCACCTTTTTCTCGTACGCTCGAAAGGAAGCGGTATTCGCTCGACGCACTGCCAGGCGTGAGTTCGACTGCCATGTAACCGCGATGCGATCCGTCCATCCATTTGAGTTGGCGGTTGTGCGCAACAATGGCCCGCTCCACATTGCGCGGGTCGAGATGGGTGAGATAGGATTCGAATCCGGGCGAGGTGACCGACTGGCCGCCGAATTCGACGCCGACTTTTTCGCCCCCATGGTCGAGATCGAAAGCCCAGGCATTATGCGTGTCGCCTGCCAGGCTGACCAGATTTGCATTGGCCGCCAGAGCCGCCTCGAACACGCGCCCGCGCGCTGCCGGATAGCCATCCCAGGCATCCATATTGAGCGGCAGTTCGGCGCGGCTTGCCATGGCGCCTGCGAGAATACGCTGGCGGACGAAATCGGGCAGGTCGCCAGGCAGATTTTCGGTCAGACTGGTGGCGCTGGCCAACTGCCCCATCAGCACTTGCTGGACGAGCACCTGCCACGGCTTGCCTGCCGATGCCGAGCGTTTGAGCCCGTCTGACAGCCAGCCTTGCTGCCGCATGCCGAGCAGCTCTCGGCCCGTATCGCGATAGTCTCCGTCACGGAATGCGACGAGCGCAGCCATCGCGTCCTCGGGTGAGGTCTTGCCCGCGAGAATCTTGCCGATCGAGAATTGTTCGGCGCGCGACGTGAGGCGGGTTTCGAGGCGGAAGAGAGTGGCCAGATCGCCGATTTCGTAGGCTGCCCAGGGCTCGTCCGATACAGGCATCCATTCGCGATAGGCTCTGGCCGCGGCAGCCTTGCGGACCGACCATTCGCCTTCGGTATCGGGCTGGTGGTTCTGCGCGCCCCCTTCCCAGGAATCATTGCTGCTCTCGTGGTCGTCCCACCCCGAAATCATCGGATACATCTGATGCAGGCGCCGCAGATCGGCATCCGCCCGATAGGTCGCATAGCGCAGGCGGTAATCGGAGAGAGCGACGGTTTCGCTCGCCGGGAACAGCGTCCGGCCCGGTTGCGCTTCCGCCTGCGAGGGATAGGTGCCGGGACCGTATTCGTAGAAATAATCGCCCAGGTGCAGGGCGCAATCGAACCCGCCATCGGCCGCGGCATGGGCATAGGCGTTGAACCAGCCGAAGCCGATGTTGGAGCAGGAGAATACCGCCATCCGGAACTTCTCTGTCGCGCCGACAGGGAGCGTTTTCGTCCGCCCGACATCGGAATGCGACCCATCGGGCGCGGTAAAGCGATAATAGTACCAGCGCCCCGGTTCGAGCCCCTCGGCCCAGGCCTTGCAGCACCAATCGTTATCCGCGCTCGCCGTGATCGTGCCGCCTGCTGCCGGGCGGGCGAAGTCGAGCGATTCGCTGACCTCGAATTCGATGGCCGTATCCTGCGTCCCGGCAAAGCGCGTCCACAGGAGCACGCGTGCAGCGCCGGGTTCGCCGCTGGCGACGCCATGCGTGAAACCCGCTGCCGGACCCTGCGCGGCCAGCGGCGCCCCCGCCGCGCCAAGCCCTAGCAGGCCTCCCTTGAGCAGTGTCCGGCGATCGAGCGCGGGCATGCGGGCAGCGGCAGGCGGTTCGGTGGCGATCATTGGCATCTCCTCTTCCACCGGTCTGCCTGCGCCCGATGACGCCATAGTGACAAGGAAAATCAAACGCGCGGAAAGCGATGGCGACAATTTGGAAAGTACGCTTGACAATATTGGGGTGCCGATGTAAATGTTACTTTACATCAAGGAAAGGAGCATTGCCATGACCAGGACGAAGCACGCTCTCATCTGGGCTGCGGGGATCATCGCCTTCGCCCTTCTCGGCGCTTTCGGGTTCGTGCCGCAGGATATTGCCAAATACGGTGTGATCGCCCTGCCGGCGCTAGCCGCGGTATCGGTTTTCTCGCAGCGCTCCGGCGCATCTTGCGGAAAAGCCGGGGCATGAACCGCGATGTCGAACAGGCAAGAGGCCGCTCCCACCGTTTCTGGGTCGGTCTCTATTTCCTGAGCGTGGCGATCATCGGTGCACTCAGGATCAGCGATGCCATCAACGGGCCGACCGGGTTCATCCTGTTAGCGGCGGCGACCGGCATTCTCATCCCGATCACACGAAAGGGACACGATGGTTCGGGTCAGAGCAGCGCCATGGCGAGCTACAACCGGCGGGTGCTGATCTGCACCTTTGGCTATGTTCTGGGCCTCGGCATCGCCGTGACGCTGTGGAACGAATACGAGCTGTCGGACCCGGTGGTTTTTGCCATTTCGCTGCTGCCGACCCTACCGACCTTTGGCGTGATCTGGGCAATGGCTCGCTACCTTGGCGACGAACAGGACGAATACTTTCGCCACCGCACCATCATGGCATCGCTCGTCGCGCTCGGCTTCGTACTCGCAATCGGCATCTTCTGGGGCTTTCTCGAGATGTTCGAGCTGGTCCCTCACATCTGGGCATGGTGGGTGCTCCCGGTCTGGGCGATCGCGCTGGGGCTAACACAAGCGTGGCAGAAAGTGCGCGGGTTATGAAAAACCGCCTCAAGGTGCTCCGCGCCGAGCGCGACTGGAGCCAGCAGGACCTCGCCAAGCGGCTCGACGTCTCGCGCCAGAGCGTGAACGCGATTGAGACCGGGCGCTATGATCCCTCGCTTCCGCTCGCCTTCCGGATTGCCGACGTTTTCGGCCTGGCTATCGAAGAGATATTTCAGCGCGAAGAATAGCCTCCGCGCCGATTGACACCGCCCCTTCGATCCCCGACCAAGCAGACAAGGGTTCGAAGGGGTTTTTCTTGCATGCACGGGTCGCAAAACATGGATGGCGCCGACAGCGCTTTTGTATTCGAAGGCAACTGGAAGGATTTCGCGAAAATCGCCTTCCCGAACTTGCTGCTGACGATTGTCACGCTGGGAATCTATCGTTTCTGGGCCACCGCGCGCGAGCGGCGCTATCTGTGGTCGCGCACCCGATTCGTCGACGAGCATCTCGAATGGGCGGGCACGGGGATGGAGCTGTTTCTCGGCTTCCTCATGGTCTTCGTGCTGTTCGGCATCCCCTACGCCTTTCTCACCTTCGTCGCTCAGGCCCTGGTCGCCCGCGGCTATGAAGCGCTGGGCGTCGGCCTGACTTTCGTGGCGCTGACGGCAATCTTCTACCTCTTGGGCGTCGCACGGTTCCGGGGCCTGCGCTACCGCCTTTCGCGCACGCGCTGGCGCGGAATTCGCGGCGGGAGCGACGATGGCGGCTTCCTCTTCGGCCTGTCCTATATGTGGAAGACGATTGTAGGCTGGATCCCGCTCGGCCTGCTCATCCCCTGGTCGATGACCAGCCTGTGGAACGAGCGCTGGAACAAGATGAGCTTCGGCCCCTTTCCATTCCAATCGAATGCCGAGGCCGGCGGAGTTTTCGTCCGTTTCCTGCTGTTCTACCTCGCCCCCTTTGTGCTGTTCGTCGGCGGTATGATCATGGCCGGAATGGGGATGCTGGCGGGTTACGGCATTGGCGGCGAAGACGGCATGGCAGTCGGCGGGGTTATCGGCATTCTCGGCCTCCTCCTGTTTTTTTATCTCGGGCTGGGCCTCATCGCCGTCGCCTTCTATGCCAAGTTCTATCGCGAGGTCGTGGGCGCGACACGCTGGCGCGATCTCACATTCAGCTTCGAAGCCTCGACGCTCGACTGGGTCAAGCTGCTGGTAGTCGATGCCCTGCTGGTGGTGTTCACTTTCGGGATCGGCCTGATTTTCCTGTCCTATCGCCACTGGAAGTTCTTCATGACGCATCTGGAAGCGGGCGGGGAAATCCTGCTCGACGAACTCACCCAATCGGAGACCAAGACCGCCCGGCATGGCGAAGGCCTGCTCGACGCCTTCGACATGGGCGCGATCTGAAGCGATGGGAGAGGCGTTCACGATACCGGCGGACTGGTATGACGGGACCAACGCCGTACGCCATTCGGGTCAACTCGCCTGGGATGGTCGCGGCACCTTCATGCTGGATGCCCCCACAGACCGTCAGAGCTTCGCGGCAAGCGACCTGCGATTCGGCGAAACACGCCCCGGAAAAATCGTCTACCGGCGCGAAAGCGTGCCCGATTTCCGGTTGATCCTACCGCAGGACGTCCCGCCCGGCCTGGCCGCACAGCTTCCGCCGAAGAAAGACTATGGCGCCTGGGTCGACAGGTTGGGCCTCGGCAAGGCAGCGGCGATTTTCGCGATGGTCAGTGCGATGGCGGTGGCGCTGTTCCTGACGGCGCCCGACTGGCTCGGGCCCCGCATTCCGGCAAGCTGGGAACGCAATATCGGCGACGCCATGATCGGCGATTTCGGCGGGCGTATCTGCCACACGCCCGCAGGTGATGCCGCACTCGCCAAGCTGCTCGCCCGGGTCGATCCGTCCGAGGAGAAAGTCCGTGCGGGAATTGCCAATATGAGCATGGTCAATGCCGTCGCGCTGCCCGGCGGGCAGGTGCTGCTGTTCGACGGGTTGGTCCAGCAGGCCGAAAGCGCCGAGGAACTCGCCGGAGTGCTCGCCCACGAGGTCGGGCATGTGCGCGAGCGGCATGTAATGACCGCGCTGCTCAGGCAGTTCGGCCTGTCGATCCTGCTGGCAGGGGCCGATTCCGGCGTGACCAACGGCGTCTTCGGCCTCGCTTCGATGGGCTATTCGCGCGAGGCCGAGCGCGAAGCCGACGAATACGCCCGCGCACGCATGGCAGAAGGCGACATCTCGCCCCTCGGCGCGGCAGGTTTCTTCGAGCGGATGTCGGAGGAGCATGGCGACAATGCCGACACGCCGGCCCTGGCGGGCTGGCTTGCAAGCCATCCCTCTTCGGGCGAGCGCGCCGAAGCCTATCGCGACGCGGCGGATGATGATGCGCGCTATACGCCGGTCCTGACACCCGAAGAGTTCGCCGCCCTGAAATCCATGTGTGAAGAGGATCCGGACGTGGAGGCCTTCGACTTTTTCTAAGCCTTGCATTCGCGGAGCTGCGGGGCGACATCGAGCGCCATGTTCGACACCAAGCATTTCGAGCTGCCCGACGGGCGGCGCATCGCTTTCCGCCATATCCGCGGCAATGGCCCCGCGCTGGTATTCCTGCCCGGCTACATGTCCGACATGGCGGGCGGCAAGGCGACTGCGCTGTTCGATTGGGCGCGCGAGCAGGGGCGCGCCTGCCTGCTGCTCGACTATTCGGGTTGCGGCGCAAGCGAGGGCAAGTTTGCGGATGGCACGCTCTCGAAATGGCGGGACGAAGCGCTCGCTCTGATCGAGGCGAAATTCGATGACCAAATCATCGTTGTCGGATCTTCGTTGGGCGGCTGGCTGATGCTGCTTTTGGGAATAGCATTGGGCGACCGACTGGCCGGGCTTGTCGGCATCGCTTCGGCGCCCGATTTCACCGAATGGGGCCGCTCCGAAACCGACAAGGCGAAGCTGGCCGAGGGCGAGATCGTGTATGACGAAAACCCCTACGGCCCCGACCCGACCCCCATGCACCCGCAATTCTTTACCGACGCACAGGCGCAAAAGCTGCTTGGCGGCGAGATCGCGATCGATGCGCCCGTCCGCCTGATTCACGGCCAGCGCGATGCGGATGTGCCCTGGGAGATAAGCATGCGCCTGGCCGACACGCTGCGTTCGGACGACGTACAGGTCACGCTGGTAAAGGATGGCGACCACCGTCTGTCGCGCGAGCAGGACATCGCTTTGCTGCTGCGCACCGTCGACGCGCTTTCGAAAGGCCCTGCATGATCACCTCTGCTCTCGCCCTGCTGCTGATGCAGGTCGGCCCGAACCCGTCCATGGACGCCTTCCCCGGTCTCCCTGAAGAACTGCGCGATCGGCCCGAGCGGCAACAGGCACCGAACCGGGCCGATCCCGCATCACCGGGCCAAGCCAAGCTTGCCGATTGCGTGAATCTGGCGCGCAGCGATGCCGAAGCCGCCAGGGATTACGCACAGAACTGGCGCGAAACGGCGGCCAACCGGCTCGAGCTGGCCCAGTCGGCTCATTGTCTGGGTATCGCCTTCGTCCGCGAGGGTGAATTCGCAGAAGCGCAAAGGGCATTCGATCTGGCGACCGACGAAGCTCCCCGGACCGCCCCGGCCTACCAGTCGCGCCTCGCGGCCATGTCCGGCAATGCGGCGATGGCCCAGGGCCAGCCGGCGATCGCCGATATCGCCTTCGACCGCGCCGTCACCTATGCCACTCAGGCGGGCGATGGGCCGCTGCTCGCCAGTGTCCTGATCGACCGCGCACGCGCCCTGGTGGCCCTCGAGCGCAACGACAAGGCCGCTGCAACGCTGGAAAAGGCGCGCGGCACCGATCCCGCCAATGCCCGCGCCTGGCTGCTCTCGGCCACATTGTCCCGGCGGCTCGAACGTCTGGGCGAAGCGCGCGAACAGATTGCACAGGCCGCGATCCTGGCACCGCAGGATCCCGCCGTGGGCCTCGAAGCGGGCGTGATCGCCGCGCTGTCTGGGCGCGAGCAGGAGGCCCGGCGCAGCTTCGAATCGGTGCTGCTCGTCGCCCCCGGCAGCGACGAAGCCAAGCGGGCGCGCGGCTATCTGGAGCAACTCCAATCATGACCGATTATTCCGTCCTCGACCTAGTTCCGGTGCGCGAAGGCGGGAGCGTCGGCGAGGCGCTCGAGGCGGCAACCGAGCTGGCTCGAACCGCCGAAGAAAGCGGCTGCAAGCGCTTCTGGGTAGCCGAACATCACGCGATGGCGGGCATTGCGGGCGGGGCAACCTCGGTCGTGCTCGCGCATATCGGCAATGCGACATCCACCATCCGCATCGGTTCGGGCGGGATCATGCTGCCCAACCACACGCCGTTCCAGATCGCCGAACAGTTCGGCACGCTTGACGCGCTGTTTCCCGGTCGGGTGGACCTGGGCCTCGGGCGAGCGCCCGGAGCGGGGCCGGAACTTCAGCGCGCCTTGCGCAAGGATCTCCATCGCGCCGCCGAAATGTTCCCGCAGGACGTGGCCGAACTGATGGCGTTGATGGCGGGCGAGACGGCCATTCACCCGACCCCTGGGCTTGGCGCGAAACCCGAATTCTGGATGCTGGGCTCCAGCCTCTTCGGTGCCCGGCTCGCCGCGCAGCTAGGCATGCCCTATGCCTTCGCCAGCCATTTCGCGCCCGATCACCTGGACGCTGCGCTCGAACTCTATCGGCGCGACTTTCAGCCGTCCGAGGATTGGGAAAAACCGCATGTAATGGTCGCGATGAACCTGTTCGTCGCCGACACCGAGGAAGAGGCCGAATATCTCGCGTCCTCCCAGCTCCAGGCCTTCGTGGCCCTGCGCACGGGCACACCCGGCAAACTGCCCCCGCCAGTGCGCGGATATCGCGACCAATTGCCCGCACCGGCGCAGGCGATGCTGGCGCATATCGGGCAAGCCAGCGCGATCGGCACGCCGCAACAGGCTGCGCAGGCGGTAGAAGCCTTCGTTGGACGCACGGGCGCGGACGAGGTCGTCTTCGGCGGCAGCATGTTCGATCCTGAGGCACGATGCCGCTCGCTCGCGCTGGCCATGAACCGGCTCTGCGCGTGAGCATGCCGTAACGGCACCGCGTTTCGCCGCATCATAGGCTTGCAATTGCAAATTCTCGGCGGCACCACCTTGCGAGCCGTCTCCAACAGGCCTAGGCGCGGCGCGCAGGTCGTGGCGCACACGACTCGAATATTTCGCGGCGCGGAAACGATCATGCGCCGCAAGGAGAGAGGCCCCTTATGGGTTCGAAGACTGCCGCGCTTCCCAAGAAGCTTCAGAACGCCATTACCGAAAGAATGCGCCAGTCGCTGCTGAAAGGCGATACGCCCTTCGACAAGGCAAGGCTTGCCGATGCTGCGTCCTTCGTAGGCGCGCTGGCGGCGGATCGCACTTTCGGTCGCTCGTCCATGGCGATCGAGAGCATCAGCGACGAACGCCGCCTCACGCGCATTGCGATCGTCAATGACGACATGCCTTTTATCGTCGATTCGGTAGCCGCGACCATCGCCGCGCTGGGCCTGTCGATCGACCGGCTGGTGCACCCCGTCATTCCCGTCGAACGCGATGACAAGGGGCGGCTGACCGGCATTCCCGACAACGATCCCGACGATGCCTATTGGGAATCGATGATCTATATCGAGGCGGCGCGCGTCGATGCGAAGACGCGGCGCCAATTGCAGGAAAGCCTCAAGGAAACCCTCGCCGATGTGCGCGTGGCGGTCAGCGACTGGTCCAAGCTGCAACAGGCGATGACGCAGGATGCCGATCGCATCCGCAATACGGACGAAGAAGGCGCGGACCTGCTCGATTGGCTCAATTCGGGCATGCTCACCCAGCTCGGCCATGTCACGCGCCATCGCGACGGCACGCAGCGCGACGAACTCGGCATCTGCCGCAAAAGCGCGAGGGAGCTTCTCGCCGAAGCTTCCTACGAGCGTGCTTTCGCGTGGTTCGCGAAGAGGGACAACAGGCGTCGCCCCTTGATAATCAAGGCGAACCACCACAGCAATGTGCACCGCCGCGTGCCGCTCGATCTGCTCATCGTGCCGATCCAGGAGGGCGGCGAGACCATCGCGCTTTCGGTGCATGCGGGCGTGTGGACCAGCGCCGCGCTCGCCGCACCGCCGCGCAATGTGCCGCGCTTGCGCCGCGAACTCGAGACCCTGCGCGAACGCCACGGCTTCGACGATACCGGCCACGCGGGCAAGGCCCTGGTCCATGCTTTGACGACGCTGCCGCACGATCTGCTGATCGGATTTTCCGAAAGCGATGTCGAACGCGTCGCGACCACGATGATGAGCCTGGTCGACCGCCCGCGCCCCCGGCTCGCTTTGGTCGAGGCTCCGCTTGCCCGGCACCTTTTCGCCTTTGTCTGGCTTCCGCGCGACATGGTCGCAACGCAGGTCCGGCTTGAGATCCAGGCACTGCTGGAAGAGGCCGCGGCGGCGCGCCTGCTCGACTGGAGCCTCGAAGTCGAAGGGGGCAATCTTGCCACTATCCGGTTCGTCTTCGACATTCGCGATGGCGACACGATACCGGGCGAGGACCGGCTGGAACAGCAGATGCAGACGCTGCTGCGGGGCTGGAGCGAAGCGGTCGAGGCGGAGCTCGGCACACGGGAAGAACCCTCGCGCGCGGCCGGCCTGGCCATGCGCTTCGCCGAACATTTCCCGACCGGCTTTCGCGGCCGGTTCGGCCCGCGCGAGGCCGCACTCGATATATCGCGGCTGCACGATCTCGGTGCCAGCCTCGAAAGCGAAGAAGTCGTACGGGGCGCGCGGATGTATTTCTGCGAGCGCGAAATCGATGGCTGCCTGCGCCTGAAACTATACCAGTCGGAAGGCAGCCTGCCGCTTTCCGAAGGCGTCCCCGCGCTCGAGGATTTCGGTTTTTACGTGCGGTCCGAAATGCCGACCGTGCTCGACGAAGGGCGGCTGGGCACGATCCACGACTTCCTGCTCGACCTGAAGCCTGGGGCCGACCCCAAGGCGCTGATCGATCGGTCGGATGCGATCGAGGAGGCCATCGCCTCCGTGCTCAACGGCGAAGCGGAAAACGACCCCTTCAACCGATTGGTGCCCGAGGCCGGCCTGTCCGCGCGCGAAGCCAATTGGCTGCGCGCCTTCTACCGTTACCTGCGGCAAGTCGGCATGGGCTTCACCATTTATACGGTGGTCGATGCTCTCGCGGCGGCACCCGATGTCACCCGGGCGCTGATCGCCCTGTTTACCGCGCGTCACGATCCCGATTTCGGTAGTGGCCGCGACAAGGCGATCGAGGACGCGCGCAGCGCGATCAAGCGGGGCCTCGCCAAGGTCAAGGCGATCAATGACGACCGCCTGCTGCGCTTGTACAACTCGTTGATCGACGCGATCCTGCGCACCAATGCTTTCGCGCCCGCCGCAGGCGAAGCGCTTGCCATCAAAATCGATTCCGCTCGGGTTCCCGGCCTGCCCAAGCCTATCCCCTATCGCGAAATCTTCGTCTATTCGAGCCGCGTCGAAGGCGTCCATCTGCGCAGCGGCCCGGTCGCGCGCGGCGGGTTGCGCTGGTCCGACCGGCGCGACGACTTCCGCACGGAAATCCTGGGTCTCATGAAAGCCCAGCGCGTCAAGAACGCGGTGATCGTGCCGACCGGGGCGAAAGGCGGGTTCTATCCCAAGCAACTCCCCAGCCCCGCCATCGACCGCGAGGCCTGGGCGGCCGAGGGACGCGCAAGTTACGAGACGTTCATCCGCACGCTGCTCTCGGTCACCGACAATATCGTCGACGACAAGGTCGTGCATCCGGAAAACGTCGTCATTACCGATGGCGAAGACCCCTATTTCGTGGTCGCCGCCGACAAGGGCACGGCAACCTTTTCCGACGTCGCCAACGCAATCGCGAAATCGAGGGACTTCTGGCTCGATGACGCTTTCGCCTCAGGCGGTTCGAAGGGCTACGACCACAAGGCCATGGGCATTACCGCCAAGGGCGCCTGGGTCAGCGTTCAGCGCCATTTCCTCGAAATGGGCGTGGACGTGCAGAGCGACAGCGTCGAAGTCGTTGGCTGCGGCGACATGTCGGGCGACGTCTTCGGCAACGGGATGCTGCTGTCCAAGGCGATCAAGCTGGTGGCGGCCTTCGATCACCGCCACATTTTCCTCGATCCCGACCCCGACCCGGCGGCAAGCTGGAAGGAACGCAAGCGTTTGTTCGACTTGCCGCGATCGAGCTGGGAAGATTACGACAGCAAGCTGATTTCCAAGGGTGGCGGCGTGTTCCCGCGCGATGCGAAGAGCATCAAGCTGACCAAGGCGATCCAGGCGAAGCTCGGCGTCGATCAATCGGAAATCGAGCCCGAGGCGCTGATTTCGGCCATTCTGAAAGCGCCGGTCGACCTGATCTGGTTCGGCGGCATCGGCACGTACATCAAGGCGAGCCACGAAAACAACGTGCAGGTCGGCGATCCCGCCAACGATGCGCTGCGGGTGGATGGCAAGGATCTGCGGGCAAAGGTCATCGGCGAAGGGGCCAATCTCGGCATCACGCAGGCCGGGCGCATTGAATTCGCCCAAGTCGGCGGTCGATCGAACACCGACTTTATCGACAATTCCGCCGGCGTCGACTGCTCGGATAACGAGGTCAATATCAAGATTGCGCTGGCGGCTGCGCAACGCGCAGGCAAACTGTCCGAACCCAAACGCGTCGCCCTGCTCGAATCGATGACCGACGAAGTCGGCCGGATTGTCCTCGAAGACAATCGGCTGCAGGCACTGGCTCTCTCGATCGCCGAGATTGGCGGAGCAAGCGCTATGGCGTCGCAGCGCCATCTCGTCGAAACGCTCGAGGCGGGCGGAAATCTCGACCGGCGAACCGAAGGCCTGGCCGACGACCAGACGCTGCAACGGCGTGCTGCCGATGGGCAGGGCCTGACCCGCCCGGAACTGGCCGTGTTGCTGTCCTCGTCGAAGCTGGTGTTGCAGGATGCCGTCGAACGGGGCGGCCTTGCTGCGGACACACTGCTCGAAGATACGTTGTTCGAAGCTTTTCCCGAACCGATGCGCAAGAAGTTCAAGGCGCAGATAGCAGGGCACCAACTGCGCCGCGAGATCATCGCGACCAAATTGGCCAACCGCATCGTCAACCGTCTCGGCATGATCCATCCTTTCGAACTTTCCGAAGAGGAAGGCGCGGAACTGTGCGAGGTCGCAGCCGCTTTCGTCGCGGTCGAGGAACTGTTCGGCCTGCCCGACCTGTGGGACACGGTCGATGTCGCGGACATGCCCGAAAAGGCGCGTCTGATGATGTTCGACCGGATCGCCGCGGCCACGGGCAATCTGATGTCGGATGTGCTTCGGACCTCGGGAGGCAAGGTCGATCCCAGCGCGCTTGTTGCCGAAATCGGCAAGGGAGTCGCGAAGCTGGCCGACGCGACGGGCGAGCTTTTGTCCGCCGAATCGCGTCAGCAGTCGGACCGCCTGCGTGAACAACTCGTAGCGGCCGGTGCGCCGGAGCCGCTGGCCGCGCGGGTCGCGCATCTCTACGATCTCGACGGGGCGGTTGGCCTTGCCAAACTGGCCAGCGAAACCGGCATCCCGCCGATCGGGCTGACCGAAGCTTTTACCGAAGTCGGTCACCGGCTCGGGCTCGACTGGGCGCAGTCGACGGCAGCCCTCATGAGCCCCTCCGATGTGTGGGAACGCTTGCTCGTGTCGGGCCTGGCGCGCGATTTCCAGCAGATGCGGCTGGAGTTGTTGCGTCGTCTCGCGCGGCGCAAGGATGCCAAGAAGGACATGCCGGGAATCGTCGCGAAATGGGCCGAGGAACAGTCTGCTGCCGTGCATGGCTTCCGCGCCATGGTTGCACGCGCACAGGGCCAGTCTCCGGTGGCGCCAGCGATGTTGGCGCAGATCGCCAGCATGGCTCGCAATCTGCTCGGGCGGTAGCCGGTACGCTTGACCGGATGGCGATTTCACGCCAGCCAGCGTGACCATGGAAAAGTTCGACGTTGTTATCGTGGGGTCCGGGCACGGCGGTGCCCAGGCCGCCATCGCGCTGAGACAGAATGGCCATGAGGGCTCGATCCTCATGGTCAGCCGGGACCGCAATCCTCCCTATGAGCGCCCGCCGCTCTCGAAGGAATATCTCGCCGGAGAAAAGCCCTTCGAGCGCATTCAGATACGCCCCGAACAGTTCTGGGCCGACAAGGGTATCGAGCTGCGCCTCGGCCGCAATGTCAACGAAGTCGATCCCGTGGCGCACGAACTCGCCCTGTCCGACGATACGCGCGTTTCCTATCGCAAGCTGATCTGGGCCGGCGGCGGCGACGCCCGGCGCCTGTCCTGCCCCGGAAGCGATTATGCGGGTATCCACTATATCCGCACGCGGCGCGATGTGGACCTGCTCAAGGAAGAGCTTGCCGCAGGGGCGAAACGCGCGGTGATCATCGGGGCGGGCTATATCGGGCTCGAGGTGGCTGCGGTGCTGCGCAAGCTCGGCCGCGAGGTCACCGTGGTCGAGATGCTCGACCGGGTGCTGGCACGCGTGGCCGGGCCGGAACTGTCCGATTACTATGCCGCCTATCATCGCCAGCAGGGCGTCGATTTGCGGCTGTCCACCGGCGTCGAGACGATCGAGGGCGAGCATGGCCGCGTGACCGGAGTGCTGACCGACAGCGGCGAAAAGATCGCCTGCGACGTGATCGTTGCCGGTATCGGCATCGTCCCCTCGGTCGGCCCGCTGATCGCAGCCGGGGCAGCAGGCTCGAACGGGGTCGACGTCGACACGTACGGGCGCACCACGCTGGACGATATCTATGCCATTGGCGACTGCGCAAGCCACGCCAATCCCTATGCGGAAAACAAGGTCATCCGCCTCGAATCGGTGCAGAATGCCAACGACATGGCAAGCTGCGCGGTAAAGGCGATCATGGGCGACAAGCAGGATTACGATGCAGTGCCGTGGTTCTGGTCGAACCAGTACGATTTGAAGCTGCAAACAGTGGGCATCGCGACCGGCTACGATGCGGCCGTGTTGCGGGGCGACCCGGAAGCGAAGAAATTCAGCGTTATCTACCTGAAAGAGGGCCAGGTAATCGCGCTCGACTGCGTGAACAGTGTCAAGGATTACGTCCAGGGACGCAAGCTCGTCATGGACCGCGCGGAAATCGATCCGGGATTGCTGGCGGACAGCAATATTCCGCTCAAGGAGATGCGCTAAGCCGCGCCAGCGCCCAGGCAGCCGCTTCGGCAACTGTGGGATCATCGTCGGTACACAGGCGGGATACAAACGGTTCTAGCGCGGCGGAGCCGCTGTTCCCAGCCGCATAGAGGCAGTTGCGCACGAACCGGTCGCGCCCGATCCGCTTGATCGGGGAACCGGAAAAGAACTGGCGAAAACCCGCATCGTCGAATTGCAGGAATGCAGCGAGGTCGGGTGCGAGCAATTCGTCGCGCGGCGCCAGCTTGGCGTGCCGGTGGGCCGTTTGTGCGAATTTGTTCCACGGACAAACCGCGAGGCAATCGTCGCAGCCATAGATGCGGTTGCCCAATGCCGCGCGGAATTCTTCCGGAACTGGCCCCTTATGCTCGATCGTGAGGTAGGAAATGCAGCGTCGCGCATCGAGCCGGTAGGGCGATGGAAAAGCGTCGGTGGGACAGGCATCCTGACAGGCGCGGCATGAACCGCACCGATCCGTGCCCGGCGCATCGGGGGCGAAATCGAGCGTCGAATAGACGGCCCCCAGGAAAAGCCAGCTCCCATGTTCGCGGCTCACCAGATTGGTGTGTTTGCCCTGCCAGCCGATCCCGGCCGCTTCGCCCAGCGGTTTTTCCATAACCGGCGCGGTGTCGACAAACACCTTCAGCTCGCTGTCCGGTGCGCGCTCGATTAGCCATCGCGCCAGCGCCTTGAGCGCCTTCTTGACCACATCGTGATAGTCGCGCCCATGGGCATAGACCGAAATGCGCGCTTTATCGCCGTCGCTTGCCAAAGCCAGCGGGTCGACATCGGGCGCATAGCTCATGCCGAGCGCGATCACGCTCTTCGCATCGGGCCACAGCCCTTGCGGCGAGGCGCGCTGCTGCTCGCGCGCCTCCATCCATTGCATCGAGCCGTGACGGCCATGGCCGAGATATTCTTTCAACCGCGCGGCACGGCGCGGATCGGGCGCGGCGGACGCAAAGCCACAGGCGGCGAAACCCAGCCTGCGGGCTTCGCCGCGCAAATCGGCCTGCAACTCGGCATTAACCACGCTTGCGTGTGCTCCCGTTCACTGCCAGCCGTTAGTCATGCGCCCATGCATACCGAAACCGGCACGATGACGCGACTCTCTCCTGCCGGGTCTCGCCCGCTCGCTATCGAGGCCCAGGGCCTGGTCAAGCGGTTCGATGGCATTCTGGCGGTGGACGGCGTGGATATCGCCGTGCCCGAAGGCGCGATCTACGGCATTCTCGGCCCCAATGGCGCGGGCAAGACCACCACATTGCGCATGTTG
>CAMYIQ010000209.1 GCA_947258465.1 uncultured Erythrobacter sp. | reverse complement strand
GATTAGGATACGGTGCAGACGGTTGGCGGCCAAGTCACGCTTGTTGGTGGCTTCCGCGTTGCTCATCCCAACATATACCCTGCATCGGAGGCCGCCGTCGGATAAGCGAACATGGTAGATTTGATGTCGTCCGCGTTTAGCCCATGGCGCATGGCCAAGCCGAAGATATTGACGAGCTCGTCGGCGTCAGGGCCGACCAAGTGGGCTCCAAGGATGCGTCCCGTTCCGTTCTCGACCAGCAGCTTGTGGCCGTAGATCTCTTCGTTCAGCCGCCTCGCCGAGAACCAACCAGGGTGCGAGCCAGCATGCACCGTGAAATCCAGCCCTGCCTCACGCGCCTCGCTTTCCAGCATTCCGACCCTGGCCGCCGGCGGCTCCGTGAAAAGTGCACTTGGCACCCCTCGATAGTTCGGAGTTCGACCGGTATCATCGAGTATGTTTTCTACCACGACCTTGGCATCGTTACTGGAGACTGGAGTCAGTGGCGGGCCATTTGCAGCAGCGTCACCTGCCGCGAAGACCTTGGGGTTACTTTGGCTCCGTAGCTGGGCGGTAAGTGCCAAGCGACCCGCGTCACAGGCGACGTCTCCCGCCTCCAGATCGAGCGAGCCGATCGCAGGGATTCTTCCGGCAGCGTGCACCACCAGGCTCCCTTCGATCCTGCGGTCGCCAGCATGGACGGTCAGCACGCTGCCTTTCTTCGTTACGCGGTCCACTTCAGCGTCCACAATTTCGATGCCGAGATCATCGAAACTTGGCATGAGCCAATCGACCGTGTCAGGGTCGAAGGCTTTCAGAATGCGGCCTCGTTGGAAGATTGTGACCTTTGCACCGGCGCGCGCGGCGAGGTGGGCAAATTCTGCGGCAATGTATCCGCCGCCGACGAATACGATCCGATCTGGAAGGGTTTTGAGTTCTAGGAATGCATCGCTGTGAATCAGCAATTCCTCACCTTCGATCCCAAGCGGTCGAGGCTCTGCTCCCGTTGCGATAAGAGCGTGCGAGAAACTCAGTTCCCGGTCGCCTATCACGATCCTGTCGGGGCCAGCAAAGCGTGCCGCGCCGTGAAAAGTCGCGACGCCCTTACGCTCGTAGCGAGCTTCCTGCTTTTCAGGGACGGGGTCGGTAAAGCTGCGCTTGAATGCCTGGAGGTCGGCCCAATCAATTGAAACCGAGCCCTTGATGCCCTTCCCCTTCATTCGCCTGTATGCCGCGAGCGCTTCCTCTCCGCTCACCATCATCTTTTTCGGGTCGCACCCTCGAAGCGCACATGTGCCACCGTAAGGCCGATAATCGATAACCGCGCAGCGCTTCCCGGCGTTGGCCATCTGGTGGACCGCGACCTGCGCAGCAGTTCCCGATCCGATGGCGACGAAATCGAAAGCCTCAGCCATGGCAGCAATCCCCTTCCTGTATTGGGGGGCAGGGAACGGTGCCGTACGAGCAAAACACGCAGCAATCGCCTTGGAGCGGCTGAAGGCGAACGCCGCAACCCGCGCAGTTATGGAAGAACAGGCAAGCGTTGGTCGGCATTTCCATGTCCTCCTCATGACCGCATTCGGGACAGCGCAAGCGCGAGATCAGGATCGGATCAGCCATAGAGGAAGGCACCTGTCAGCAGCGCCGCACCGATGGCAATTCCTATGGCGGTCAGCGCTCGATAAGTCGATGATCCGCATGCACTGTCCGCCGGGCATGTTCGTGCCTGCCGAAACTGCCAGAGCAAACGGAGGGTCGCAGCGAGAAGAAGAGCCGACGCCAGGGTCAGCAACGGGACGCGATAGGGGGCCAGGACCGGCGAGATGCTGCCAAGCCACGCCGAGCCCACACCCACCGACGCGAGCATCAAGGGCAGTGCACAGCATGCAGCTGCCCCGAAGGCTGCAAAGATACCTCCGCCCGTCGCCAATCCGTTCCACCATGTGCTGATGCCGCGCATCGATCGTCCTTTTGCAAACCTCGATTCGCACACCTATTTACAGTCTGTAGCAACTACAGACTCAAGAGGTTGGCTTTGAAAATTGGCGAAGTGGCGAAGCGGACCGGGTGTAACATCGAGACAATCCGGTATTACGAACGGATAGGCGTTATCGATGCTCCGCCGAGAAGGGGCGCCTACCGCGACTATGGTCCTCACGACACGGAGCGCCTCCGCTTCATTCGGCGCGCGCGCGAACTCGGATTTTCCCTCGAAGAGGTGCGGGCATTGCTTGACTTAACGCCAGGTCAGGAAGTGCGTTGCGATGAGGTGCAATCGATCGCCGAACAGCACCTCGCAAACATCCGTGCGAAGCGGGCCGACCTTGAGCGTATGGAGAACGCTCTCGCTAAACTGATCGAGCAATGTGGCACCACGAGCAATGATCGGTGCCCGGTATTGGAAAGCCTCGCGGGCGAAGGCTAGCCCAGCGAATTCAAGCTACAGACCAACGGGTTTCCACCCAGCACTCAAAATTGGCGCAGCCTGCCGGATCAGAAAAGCAAGCGGTCCGCTTTCGGGCACCTTGCAATGTGCGGCCTACGACCAGAATTGGGGCGCATAACGGTCATCATTGAAGGAGAGAGGAGGCAGCTTTGCTCATCCTGAGCCGGGATATGTCCGTCCCGGCCATCAGGAGAACTCCCATGACCAAGTATCGCCGCAGTGCTTCGACTTCGCCAGCCCAGCGCATTACCGCTGCCATCATCGAAAAGCTCGAGCAAGGCACAAAGCCCTGGGTCAAGCCGTGGCGTGGCGTACCGGTTTCGCGGCCCTTACGCTCCTGCGGGACCCCCTATCGCGGGATGAACACCTTCTGGTTGTGGACGGTGGCCGATGGCTGTGGCTACGCCTCGCCCTACTGGATGACCTACCGCCAGTGCCAGCAGCTCGGCGGACAGGTCCGCAAGGGCGAAAAGTCGACCATCGCAATCTTTTACAAGAGCTACACCAAGGAGGTCGAGAGCGCCGAAGGCGAAGCTGACACCGAGAACCGGCGCGTGCTCAAGGCCTATGCCGTGTTCAATGCCGACCAGTGCGACGGCCTCCCCGACTTCTACCATCCAGAGCCACTGGTTGCCGCGCTGGAGCCCTATGGACGAGAAGATCGCCTTGATACCTTCTTTGCTCATGTCGGCGCACACCTGCGCCACCATGGCGCGCAGGCTTACTATGAGCCGTTGCGCGACCGGGTCACCATGCCGCCAGCCGAACTCTTCGAAGCCTACGACCAATACTATGCGACGCTCGCACACGAGCTTTCGCACTGGACGGGTCACTCTTCGCGGCTCGACCGCGATCTCAAGAACCGCTTCGGCAGCGACGCCTATGCCGCCGAGGAACTGATCGCCGAACTTTCCTCGGCCATTCTCGGGGCAGAACTGGGTCTTCCTGTTACCCATCTCGACCATCACGCCAGCTACATCGCGTCTTGGCTCAAGATCCTCAAATCGGACGAGCGCGCGATCTTGACCGCTGCGGCCAAGGCCGAGGAAGCGGCAAGCCTGTTGCTCGAGCTTGGGGGTCACCAATCCTGCGATAGCGAGGCCGACATCGATCTCTCTGATGCAGCCTGAGGAGCAGTGAGATGGGACGTTCCGTCAGCTATCCAACTGGCTCCGTGGTGGCCTTTCGCCTGCTTGATGAGGGCGAAGGCGGCGATGTCGACTGGGTCTACGAGTGCCTGGTCGACGAGGTCATCGATATCACGAAGGCGACCTTTCCTTCCTTTGAACGCTTCGATGGATGGCGCGGCCGCGAGGACCGCATCCTCCTGCGAAACGCCTTCGCCGATTGCGGCATATCGACCTATTGCGGGCTCGCCGCGATCTGGCTCGCCGAACGCGATGATGCCCGGTACTGGGAGGCGGATTTCTACATCCCAAGAACGGCAAGGGCACGGCACTGGCTCGCCCAGGTGTCAGGAAAGTTCATCGACCTGTTTGGTGAGCTGCGCCTGGTTGGGCGGTTCTCGAATGGTGAAGCGATCTTCGAGCGCTCCCGATCCACCTGCGACAGCGGGTCCTGATCCTGCCTCATCCCAGTCCGCCGGGAGAGGCCCTTGGGCCGGTCGTGGCGAGCCGCAACCTGCGGCCCGTCGGCCCGTGTTGCCCGCGCCAGCCTAGGGCCGCAGGTTTCCCGCTGCGCGGTGCGTCTCGCCCCTTCTCCCGGCTCTGATCGGGCTCCGGCGGACAGGGCCGAGGCAATGGTGCCTCCTCTCCTTGTCCCCGCGATCAGGAGACACCCCATGTACGACAGCTTCATCGACCAGTTGAGCGGCCTTGACCTTTCAAGCCTCAGCATCAGGCCCGCCCCATTCAATGCAACCGACTTTCCCTGCGAGGACGCGATCGACCAGACACTTGGCGCCGTATGGTCCGACCTTTTCGCGATGTTTTCCGACACTGCTTTGGAGGCTGATGCCGAGGATATTGCCTGGGGCATGGTCAATCTCTTTCACCGCGCAGCCAGCCGTAAGTCGGCTCAATTGGATCGGGCCAGCGACGAGATCCGGACTCTGCTGGCATCCGCTGATGGATCCGAAGTGCATTCGAGCAATCTGGAAGAGCAGGTCGAGCGCGCGCAGGCTGCCGAAGCCAGCATGCTGGCCTTCGAGCAAATGCGCGAGGCGACGGCAGCACTTTATCGCGACGAGACCGGTTCCTCGTGGAAGCCCGTTTCCGGCTCGCGCACGAACCATTCGCGAAATCTCACATCGGCCGTGATCGATGCCCGCGATTTCCTCCGCGCACGCGCGGAGAACCGGCGTCATGCCCTGATTCCGGAGGGCACTCCGGTAGTCTTTGCCGGTGGTCGCCAAAGCTTCGAGAGCGCCGAGGATGCGAAGCGTTATGCCGAAAATGTTTGGGCGACGCTGGACAAGGTTCGCGATGTGGTTCCTGATCTCTTCCTGGTTCATGGTGGCGACGGCAAGGGTGCCGATCGCCTGGCCGCGAGCTGGGCCGAGCGCCGCGAAGTACAGCAACTGACCTACTCACTTGATCGTCGGCTTGGTGCCCGCGCCGGATTCAAGCGCAACGAGCAGATGCTCTCGCTCAATCCGCGCTACGTTGTCGCCTTTCCGGGCAATGGCGTGACCGAACGGCTCGTCATCGATGCCAAGGCGCGCCGGATCACCGTGGTCGATCGTCGTGGCCACTTGGGCACCTCTCCCGGGTCCTGAGGGGCCCTTCATCATCTGCATGAGAATTGCCTGGATGTGCATTCGGCGCCGACCCGACTATGCATGAGGTCATGCAACTTGACGATCTGCTGCAGCGCTACTTTGCTACCACCGACCTCTCCGCGGTTGCTCCCGACACATTTGCAGCCGGCATCGAGCATTGCCGGGTCGATTTCGGCCTTGAGGAGGACCGGGGCAAGCGCTTTGCACTGTGGTCGTTCCTGCACATGTTCGGGTCCGCCCCCGACCTCGATGTGGCGTTCGAGAACGAGGAAGACCGGGAAGCTGCGCGCAACTTTATGGATCTCCTAGCGGCATCGGAAGACGATGGGGCAAGCTGATTGCATCGGGAACACGCGAGCCTTCAGACCCGCACCCGATACCCATCCGGCTTTTGTCGCGAACAGTCCTGAACCAGGCCAGCTGAGGACAGCAACCCGTTCCTTTGACGGCCGTGTTGTCGCGCTTCGCGCGCCTGCCCGCACCACCCGTCATGAACAGGTTTCCCTTGGAGCTTCGCTCCTGCGGTGCAGTCCTCCCATGCCCTGCTTCTTCTGGATGTTCGCAAGCCGGAGATGGTCTCCGGTTTGAGGAACTGAAGGACTTACACCATGACCAATATCGCAATCCTCACCGGTCGCATCACCCGCGAGCCCGACACCCGCGAG